>JAIXVS010000380.1 GCA_027482795.1 Rhodobacter sp. | reverse complement strand
CTGTCAGCCGATCGGCCGACGCCCCGCCGCTGATGCGCGAAAAGCCGTAAATGATATAGGCCGCGCCAGCCTCTGCGCCGCCATCGTCACTTGTCTGCGCGCCAACGATCAGGTCATCAAACCCATCGCCGTTCACATCACCGGCCGATGATACAGCATAACCCGCACCATCAAATGCCGCATCGCGCTGAATGGCAAAACCATCCGATGGCTTTAGATTTGCCAAATCGACTTCGCCGCGCGTTGCACCAGCCTTTCCGAAAACAACATAGGCGCTTCGCCCACCCGCTCCGAAATATGTGTCAGGTGCGCCCACAATCACATCAGCAAATCCATCGCCATTCACATCACCAGCCGATGACACGCTGTATCCGACCAAGTCGTTGGCCACGCCCTTAATTTCAAACCCGTCTGCCGCCACAAGGTTTGTCAAATCCAACCTTGCTGGCGCAGCGCCCGTTGTGCCGTAAATCACATAGGCTTTGCCCGCGTATGTACCGCCGTCATCATTCCCTAGCGCGCCGACAATCAGGTCATCAAACCCATCGCGGTTCATATCCCCAGCGAAGGATACCGAAAACCCTGCAAGATCGCCCGCAGCATCGCCTTGAATGACAAACCCATCGGTGGCAGCCAAGCCAGCGAGCTCTAGCCCTGCACGTGTGCTGCCCAACTTGCCATAGATGACATAGGCCTCGCCCGCCGATGCGCCACCATCATCACCTCCACGTGCGCCGATGATAAGATCAGCCAACCCGTCGTTATTCACATCCCCTGCGGAAGATACGGAAAAGCCTGCCCTGTCATCTTCGGCATCGCCCTGAATGACAAAACCATCCGCAGCTGCCAAATCAGTTAAATCCAACCTGCTGCGCGACGCGCCCGCCTTGCCATAAATGACATAGGCCCTGCCCGCATCAGCGGCGGCATCATCACTATAGGGCGCGCCGATGATCAGATCATCGATCCCGTCGCCATTGACATCGCCAGCGGATGATACCGATGTTCCCGCCCTTTCACCCACCGCGTCGCCTTGGATAACAAAGCCGTCGGCAGCAGTAAGGGCCGTCAGGTCCAGCCTGCCGCGCGCCGCGCCCAATGCGCCGTAAATAACATAGGCCTCGCCCGCATTTTCGCCGCCATCGGCACCCCTGTTCGCACCGACAATGATATCGTCAATCCCGTCGTCATTCACATCGCCCGCAGATGCGACCGACCAGCCAGCAAAATCACCCGCCGCATCACCTTGGATAGCAAAGCCCTGCCCTGCTGAAAGGTCTGTCAGATCTAGGGTGCCGCGCGCTGCGCCTGATGTGCCATAAACGACATAAGCCTCGCCAGCAAAATCGCCACCATCATCACCGCGTGGCGCGCCAACAATCACGTCATCAAAACCATCGCCATTCACATCACCAGCCGATGATACCGCAAGGCCCGCAAAATCGCGCTCGGTATCGCCCTGAATAGCAAACCCCTGCGCAGCGCTTAAGCGCGACAGATCAATCACAAACGTCATGGGGGCCCTGCGAATCGTTAAAGTTGTAACGAATTATTGGGGCTCCCGCATACTTATCAAGTGGATTTCGGGCAAGTCACCAAAACATCTGCACCCCTGACACCCCCTAGGGCAGCAGCGGCGACCAAGACGGGTCGGACGCTGGCCCTTCGGTCGGCACTGGCCGCAAGGATAGCCCCGCCACATCCACCGCGAACAGTTGCGCCTGCCCCTCGGCCCCCGCACTCTCGCGCGTGAACATCAGCACGCGGCCGTTGGGTGCCCAAGTGGGGCCTTCGTCTAGAAACGAAGATGTCAGCAGCCGCTCTTCGCCCCCATCGGTCAGCATCACGCCAATATGGAAGCGGCCCTGATTTTGCTTGGTAAAGGCAATCATATCGCCGCGTGGGCTCCACACAGGCGTGCCATAGCGGCCCTGCCCGTTCGATATGCGCACGCCTTCGCCGCCCGATGCGGGCATCACATAAATCTGCTGGTTGCCCGTGCGGTCAGATTCAAACACAATCTGGCTGCCGTCGGGCGAAAAGGACGGCGCGGTTTCAATCGACGGCGCGTTCGTCAGCTGCGTCAATGCCCCCGAATTCAAATCCAGCGTATAAATATCCGAATTGCCGCCCCGTTCCAAACTGAACGCCACGCGCTGCCCATCGGGGGAGAAGCGCGGGGCAAAGGTCATCGTGCCCTCTTGCTGGCCCAAACTGCGCGTTTGCAGCGTGGCCACATCCATCAGATAAATCTGCGGAAATCCCGATTGATAGGAGGTGAACAAAATCCGTGTCCCATCTGGCGAAAAGCGCGGGGCCAGCACGATAGATGAACTATCGGTCAGATACTGCACATTCGCGCCGTCTTGGTCCATCACGGCCAAACGCTTTAGCCGTTCATTCTTGGGGCCAGATTCGGCCACAAACACCACGCGGCTGTCAAAATACGGCCCCTCGCCCGTGATACGGCTATAGACCGCATCCGATACCTTATGCGCCATGCGCCGCCAGCTTGCAGCAGGGGCAGCAAATTGCAAACCATCCCCCAGTTGCGCGCCCGAAAACACATCGAACACGCGGAATTTGACCACAATCTGATCGCCCTGCGCGCTGGCAGCCCCCACAATCAGCGCTTGGGCATTGATCGCCTGCCAATCGGCATAGGCAATGGGCGCATCAAAACCACTGATTTGGCTGATATAGGCTTCCGCCCCAATTTCGCGAAACAGCCCCGTTCCCACCAAATTCGCTGCCACCACCCGCGAGAGGCTGGCCGCAATATCCCCTGCGCCGCCTTCGTCGATAAAGGTGGGGATGGCGACGGGCATTGGTTCAATCACCCCGTCCGTGAAACGCAAGGTCAGTTCCGCACGTGCAGGCGCAGCAAATGTTGCAAATGCCATCAGGGCAAGGGCGGCAAATTTCGTCAGCTTGGTCATTTTATCCTCGTTTTGGCACGGGGTTAGAATTGGGGCGGCGCGGCTTACCTTAACCGCATTCCATTGGGATCGAAAATCAGATTTAGCACATTCCATTGGCCGTATTTTTCGGGCGGCAGATCATAACCTTTTGCGCCCTGACAACCGTTTACGGCGCGCATAACGGCACGGCGACCTGCCTCGAAGGCGCGGTCAGCTGCTTCGCGTGATCCACCTTCGAAATCAGTCATTTCGACAGAGAGAGGTATTCCCTGTTCACTCATTTCGACGCGTAAAGTGACGATGGTGTTCATCGCTTCGGTCGACAATGCAGATGTCACCCAACATTTGTTCACCGCAACCCGCAGTCCTTCAATCTCGCCCCCGCTCATCGGCGGGCCTTCGGGAATATCGGCGCTGGCCCCCGCATCGGCGGCAGGTTCAGCCGCCGCATCTGCGGGCGCATCAGCAGTCGCCTCGGCCAATGCCGCTGCAATCGCCTCGGCATCGGCATCTGGCGGCGGGGTTTCCGCAGGCCGCGCGGGCCGCGATTTGGGGCGAATGCTGGTTGTGGGGGCCAGTTGCGGCGCGTTTTCTGGGGCGGGGTCGGCCTCGGTCACCACAACGGGGGCGGCTTCTTGCGGGGCGGCGGCAGGTTCTTCGGTGGGCGTGATTTCGGCATCGGGTGGGGCCTCATCCGATACCTCTGGCACCGCCTGATCGGCCACATCGGGGGTGTCGGGCTGCTCGTCCACAGGGGTGGCTGCGACCCTATCCATCGGGCGCGGCGCGGGCGGGGTTTCCGATTGCGGCACAGGAATGGGCTGTTCCACCTCGGCTATTGGAGCCACAGGCGGGGGGGCATCTTCGGGCTGGGAAGCATCGGCCACGGGCAATTCTTCGGGCAATGGCTCGGCGGGCGGCTCGGCTGGCTTGGGCGGCTGCGGGGTCGCTTCGGCAGGCGCAGGCGGGGCCTCACTCGGCGCATCCACCTTTGGCGCACTGGCCTGCAATGCGGCAAAATCCGCCTCACTCATCAGCGATACATTGGCCACTTCGGGCATCGAAGACGTATCAAACGGCCACAGCACATCGCCCACGATCACCCAAGCAATCAGCGCACCATGGGCAATGGCAGATGCCTTTGTGCCCGTATCCATATCGCGCCAAACGCCCACGGGTCAGTTCCCACCCGCCGCATTACCACCCATGGCCGATCCACCCGAATCCGTGACCAGCCCAATATTGTTAAACCCGCCCGCATTCAGCGCGCCCATCACGGCCGCCACGCGGGCATAGTCCAGCGTCCCATCGGCGCGCAAAAACACCTTGTCCTTCGTGCGTTCCGCCGCAATGGCCGCCAGCTTGGGGATCAGTTCCGCCTCGGCCACTTCGGTTTCTTGGATATACACCCGCCCATCGGCGGCAAGTGAGATGGTCAGGGGTGGTTCCTGCTCGTCTGGCATGGCTTTGGCGGCGGTGTCAGGCAGTTCCAGCGGCACTCCCACAGTCAACATCGGCGCTGCCACCATGAAAATAATCAGCAACACCAACATCACATCCACAAACGGCGTGATATTGATTTCTGACATGACCGCGCCACCACCGCGCCGCCCGCGCCCGCGCCGCCCCGCTTTGCCGCCCGATTTGATAACCCCGCCTGCCATAACTTACGCGTCCAACTGGCGCGACAGAATGGTTGAAAATTCATCGGCAAAGGCCTCATACCCGCCAACAATCTTTTCGCTGTCCGAATTCAGCTTGTTATAAAACACCACGGCAGGAATAGCCGCGATCAGGCCAATACCCGTGGCCAGCAGCGCCTCGGCAATACCGGGGGCCACCACGGCAAGCGAGGTGTTTTGCGAAATCGCAATCTGCTCGAAACTGTGCTTAATCCCCCAAACCGTGCCGAACAGGCCGATAAAGGGCGCGGTAGACCCAGTGGTTGCCAAAAACGACAGGCCAGAATTCAACGCCTCTACCTCGCGCGAAATGGCCACATCCATCGCGCGGTCAATCCGCGCCTGCGCGCCCGCAATCAGCCGCCCATCATCGCGGTGGCTGCGCCGCCATTCCAGCATCCCCGCCGAGAAAATCTTTTCAGACGCCCCGCGCGGGCTTCCGCCGATTTTATCAAACAACTCATCCAACGGCTCGCCCGACCAAAAGGCCGTGTCAAACTCGGTCGATTCCCCCCGCGCATGACGAAACAAAAGATGCTTGCGGATGATGATCGACCACGACCAAAACGACATGATGATCAGCCCGATCATCACGATTTTCACCGTCAGGGTTGCACGGGCGAAAAGGGCCAGCAGCGAGAAATCAATCTCCTGCGCCATGGCAAGGGTATCTGTGTTCATAGTGCCTGCTCTGTTTTTATGGGCATTCGCCCTGATATTCATTTTTGTATAGCGCATCTAAACGCAAATGAACATATCTTTGCCACATTCGGCAAAACCGCGCCTATTGGGGCCTTAGGCCAGCGCCGCGCGTAGGGCTTGCGGCAACCGCGCAGGCGCGCCGTTTGCCCCAATGGCCACCAGCGTGACGCGCGCGTCAAACAACACGGCATCGCCGCGCAAAACCCGCTGATCCAGCACCATCCGCGCGCCTTTTGCGTCCAGCACTTCGGTCAAAATGGTCAGTTGGTCATCAAACTTGGCAGGGATCAGGTAATCTGCCGTCAGATGCCGCACGGCAAAGACCACACCCGTATCCGCCTTAAGCTGCGCCTGATCTATGCCAAGGCTGCGCACCCATTCGCTGCGGGCACGTTCGATGAATTTCAGATAATTGGCGTAATAAACAATACCCGCCAGATCGGTATCTTCATAATAAACGCGGCATTCAAAGCTGTGCATTTGTGTTATCCTTCAATAGCTTGGCCACCTCATCGCCATGCAATACCAGCGCCGCGCGCCCCGTATCGGTAAGCGCATAGATGCCGCTTTCAGGCCGCGAAAACCAGCCGTAATGATCGGTGCGCGCCATCGCGCAGGCGCGGGAAACGGCGCTAAGCTTGGTCAATTCCCGCGCCTTTAGGGGGCCATCCGCCAAGGCCTGCGCCACGCGCAAAGCGTCTTGGCGGTAATGCGTCATCCGTTTAATCCCCGTGGTGCCGCCCATATTCGGGTCGCCCACACGGCGGTCAAACTCGCGCAGCAATTTACCCGCGCGGGCCAAATTCTTGCGCGGGGCATAGGGGGCGGGGTCAAGATGCGCCTCAACGGCGTCCCCCTTCACCGCCAGCAGGCCAAGACCCAAACGGCGGCATAACCCTATGATATCCTTATATCTTGCGGGCCAGCCCTTGGGGCCGATGGGGGTGGCAAGATAAACCACATCAAACATCCCCTGCCGCGCCACGCCTTGCAACACCAAGGCCAGCGAAAAGGTCAGCTTCATTTCCACAATCACAGGCGGATCATCGCCGCGCCGCGCCATGATATCACAGGCGCCTATTTCAGATTTCACCACGTACCCCTGCCCTTCCAGATAGGCCTTCAGGGGCGGGTATAAATCAGCCTCGCGCATGGGCTACAGCCGCGCCCATAGGCGCAGGGCATGGGATGCATCGCTGGAAAACTGCGGCAAAACAGGGGCATAGGCCGCGCGGATCACGGCGGCGATATCAGCCCGCAGCACCCCCACGCCCCCCGCATCCGCCAAAATCGGGCGGGTGGCAAAGGCGGTGTCAGACCACAGGCACATCACCTGCGCCGCCTGCGCCAGCGCCAAATCCTGCGCGGGGGTTTGGGATAAATGGTCATCCATGCGCAAAAACACAAAAGCCGCCTTAATCGCCCCCTGCGCATCAAAACGGAAAAACCGATACTGGTTCGCCCCCGCCGCATTCAGACGCGCCACCAGTGGGGCCAGATCGGGCACCAACTGGCCAAGGTTGGGCACATCCAACAATTCATCCCATGTGCACGCGAAGAAAAACATCAAATTCGCGCCCAGTTCAGGATCGGTTTCCGCCACGTCATGGCGGGCCAGCGCCACCATCGCCTGCACAGCGCCTTTGAACGTGGCCAGCGTGGCATCATCCACGCCAAAAATCACAGGCGCAATAGGGCGGCCCCAGCGGGCGAACATATATTCGCCCGTGCTTCGGGTAAACAGCGCGGTCACAGCCTCGGGGGTGGGCTTTTCGTCCATCGCCTAGCCTTCGAACAAATCGCTTTGGCTGGGCGCGCGCGGCGCATCCAGCCCCAAATGCCGCCATGCGCGCGCAGCCAGCATCCGCCCGCGCGGGGTGCGCTGGATCAGACCCTGTTGCAGCAAATACGGCTCGATCACCTCTTCCACCGCATCGCGCGATTCCGATAGCGCGGCGGATATGGTTTCCACCCCCACGGGGCCCCCGCCATAATGTTCGGCCAGCAAAGTCATATAACGCCGATCCGCCCCATCCAGCCCAAGGTTATCAACCCCAAGGCGCGTCAGCGCGCGGTCGGCAATCTCGCGCGTCAGCCGGCCCGTGCCCTCGACCGTGACAAAATCAATCACGCGCCGCAGCAATCGCCCCGCAATACGCGGTGTGCCGCGCGCGCGCCGCGCAATTTCGCGCACGCCTTCGGGGTCAGACGCAATGCCCATCAGCCGCGCGCCCCGCGCGACGATCAGGTCAAGCTCTTCCTCGGTATAAAACAAAAGGCGGGTGGGAATGCCGAAACGATCCCGCAGCGGCGTGGTCAGCAGGCCCAATCGCGTGGTCGCCCCCACCAGCGTAAAGGGCTGCAAATCAATGCGCACGGTGCGCGCGGCAGGCCCCTCGCCAATGACCAAATCCAGCGCGTAATCCTCCATCGCGGGATACAGCACTTCTTCTACCACGGGGGATAGGCGATGAATTTCGTCGATGAACAAAACATCTCGCGGCTCTAGGTTGGTCAGAATAGCCGCCAAATCCCCCGGCTTGGCCAGCACAGGGCCAGAGGTCATGCGAAAGCCAACCCCGAGTTCGCGCGCCATAATCTGCGCCAGCGTCGTCTTGCCCAAACCCGGCGGGCCGTGAAACAACGTGTGATCCATCGACTGCCCGCGCATTTTGGCAGATTCGATAAACACCGCCAAATTCGCCCGCGCCTCGGCTTGGCCGACAAATTCGGCCAGCGTTTGGGGCCGCAAAGCGCGGTCAAGGTCTTCGGGCAGCGCATCAGGGCGCAGGGTGGGATCGAATGTCAATTCTTGTTCAGCCCCCCGATATGCGGCTCGCGTGTCGAAAGGCGCTCTTTCCAAGAACCCTCGCGCGCTACAACATCTTCCATCGCGGCATTGGGTGCAAGCAGTTCCAAAATGGAAAAACGGAAACTAATGGGGTCGCGTTTGCCCAGTTCCACCGTAACGCCGCGTTCGCGCTGAACGTGGGCGCGCCAGCGGCCAAGGATATTCTCTTCCCCATAGGCCGACCCAACATAGCGCGCGCCGTCAAAAGTATCGACGATATGATAAATCCCGCGCCACTGCGACAGTCTATCTGCCCACGATCTAGGTATGGTGCGAATGTCTTGCGCCCCCAGAGTTAGGGCGTCCCAAGGCGGCAGAGGTGGGATGAAGCGGGCTTCTTCCTCGATGCGGGTGATAGGAAGCGCGCAGTTTTCTGCCAGACGCACATAG
>JAIXVS010000039.1 GCA_027482795.1 Rhodobacter sp. | reverse complement strand
GCAATGTGGGCAACCGCATTCTCGTCCAACGCAGTGGGTAAAGGCGCGGCAGATCTGGTAGACCCAGAAGTGTCGAAATACTACAGCGCGACCTTCGACGACGCTGCTTTGTCGAAACTGTGGTGGTGGCCAGAGCAGTCGGCAGAATTCATTGCCAAGCGCACTGAATACGCTGACAAGTACAAAGCAGCCTAATCGCTGCAATTTTGGGAACGCTGGGCCTAATCCGCCCAGCGTTCTTTTTTAACCGATAAGGTGCCGCAAAACGGCCACAGACCGTGGCGGCGCAGGGTAAATTGGCAAAAGCCAAACCATAGCGACAGGGACATGTGAATGAGCGCGAAAATTGATCTGGAAAACGTAAGCTGCGATTTTGGAAGCTTTCGCGCGGTGGATAACGCCAATGTGTCGATAGAGCCGGGCGAGTTCTTCTCGTTCCTTGGGCCATCGGGCTGCGGAAAAACCACCATCCTGCGGATGATTTCGGGGTTTATCGAGCCAACCGAAGGCGCGATCAAAATTGGCGGCAAAGACATGCGCGGACAGCGCCCCAACCAGCGGCCCACGGCGTTGATTTTCCAGAATCTGGCGCTGTTTCCGCTGATGCCGATTTGGGAAAACATTTCCTTTGGTCTGGAAGTGCGCGGTGTGGATAAGGCCACCCGCCGCAAAAAGGCCGAAGAACTATTGGAATTGGTCGATCTGAAAGGCGCGGCGGACAAGATGGTCAGCCAGCTTTCGGGTGGGCAAAAACAGCGCGTGGCCATTGCCCGCGCTTTGGCCGTGGAACCATCGGTGATGCTGCTGGACGAGCCGCTGTCGGCGCTGGATTTGAAATTGCGCCAGCATATGCGGGCCGAGCTGCGCGCCATTCAAAAGCGCACAGGGGTTACGTTTATTTACATCACCCACGATCAGGGCGAGGCGCTGGCCATGTCTGACCGTGTGGGCGTGATGAGCCAAGGGCGCATCCAGCAAATCGCCAACCCGCGCGATATTTACAACGCGCCGATCAACGGCTTTGTTGCGGGCTTTGTGGGCGAGAATAACATTTTTGAAGGCAAGTCTGGTGCAATCGCCGCTGGCATGGCAGGGTTTGACACTGCCTATGGCACGCTGCGCGCCCGCATCAATGATGATGCGAAAGGCAAAGCGCTGCGCCTATATGTGCGCCCCGAACATACGCTGCTGTCCGCCGCTAAGGCGGAAGAAAACTCGATCCCTGTCACTGTCAGCGAAGTGTCGTTTGAAGGGGCGTTTATCTCGGTTTTGTGCCACAGCGATGATGGCAAGCTGATCGTGGCAGAATTGCGCAATGACGGGTCGGCCACAGTGCCCGATATTGGCACCAAGCTTCATGCCAGCTTTGCTGCCGCCCGCGCCGCCCTGCTGCCTGACGCAAATGTAAGGGGCTAGCGATGAGCGATCTTATTCGCCGTTACGGCGTGACGATCACCGCCCTGATGTGCCTTTTGGTGGCGTTTTGGCTGGTGATGCTGGTGATTGTGCCCAATATCACTCTGTTTGAACAAAGTTTCCGCCCCTATCTGCCCGTGGTGGATGTGGGCGGGCCGAAAGATGTCTACAGCCTTGGCAACTATGCCAAGGTGTTTGACGGATCGATTGAACGGTCTTTCTTTGGCATCCCTTACATGATCCCTGTGCATGTGATGACCTTTGGTCTGACGATTTGGTATTCGATTGTCGTCACAGTGGCCTGCTTTGCGCTGGCCTATCCGCTGGCGTTTTTCATGGCAAAAATTGCAAACCCAAAATCGCTGCCAACCTTGCTGCTGTTGCTATTCATTCCGCTGTGGGTATCCGAAGTGCTGCGCGCCTTTGCGTGGTGGATTATTCTGGCCTTTAAAGGCCCGCTGAATGCCCTGCTGCTGGCGATTGGCGCGATAGAGGCCCCCGTGCGCTGGATTGTCGATTATGACGGCGTGGTGATTGGCCTGACCTATACCTATGTTTTGTTTATGCTTTTTCCGATTTATAACGCGATTGCGTCGCTGGATACCAACCAGATTGAGGCGGCCGATGATCTGGGCGCGCCGTGGTGGAAAATTCATCTGCGCATCGTGCTGCCCCATGCCAAGCCTGGCATCGCATCGGGATGTGTGATGGTGTTTATGCTTTCGGCAGGGTCCTTGCTGGTGCCATCGATCCTTGGATCGACCACATCGCAGTGGTTCACGCAAACCATCGATCAGTGGTTCAAAGACGCGCTGGATTGGAACACGGCATCTGCCTATGCGTTTATCCTTTTGCTGCTGTGCACGATCTTCGTGTCCATCGCGCTGAAGGTGTTCAAAGTTAAACTTTCCGATATCGCGAAATAGGGGGCGGTGATGCATAAACTTCGGATGATCCTTGCCCGCCTGTATATGGGGCTGTTTTTGGTGTTCATGATCGCGCCTTTGGTGGTGATGTCGGGGGCGGCTTTTAACGACAACCGCCTGCCATCGATCGTGCCATGGAAAGGTTGGACGTCTCGCTGGTTTGAAGCGATGATCAACGATGACCGCATGATGGTGGCCTTTGGCAATACGCTGGTTGTGGCGGTTGCGGTGGCGATATTGTCGGTGATTGTGGGCACGGCTTCTGCCATTCTGATCAACTCGATCTCGGGCCGTGTACGCACACTGCTGTACAGCATGATGATTTCAACCATTCTTATTCCAGGTGTGGTGATTGGCATTTCGACCATGATTTTGTGGACGAAAATGGGCAACGCGATGGGAACGGAGTTCTTCCTGTTTAACCCCGGTTTGCATTTGTCGGTTCTTGGGCAGGTCAGTTACATTGCCGCAATGGTGATGTTGCTGGTGCTGGCCCGTCTGCAAAGCTTTGATGCAGGGCTGGAAGAGGCGGCTTTGGATTTGGGTGCAAGCCATGCCCAAGTGCTGCGGCGCATTTTGCTGCCCTATCTGTACCCCGCCATTGGCGCGGGCGCGGCGGTGGCCTTTTTCCAATCGATTGAAAACTACAACGTCACGCAGTTCACGCGCGGCGGGATGGATACGCTGACCGTCTATGTCTTTTCGATGGTACGTTCGGGCGTGACCCCAGCCATCAACGCGCTGGCCTTCTTGCTGATTATGGTCACGCTGGTGCTGGCGATGATCTACGAGATCAACCGTCGCCGCATGGCGCGCGTCGAGGCTGATCGCGAGGCAGAGGCGCGGCGCGCATCCGCGTTGGAAGAAGCGCTTTAACATCAATGGCCCAAGCGCACTGCGCTTGGGCCAAGTCTGCTTAGGCAGCATCATCGAACGCGACAACACCCGTGGTGATGTCATAAACAGCCGCCAGAACCCGTACTTTGCCCTCGGCCACCAATGCCGCAATCGTAGCACTGTCTTGCATAATCGTTTGAACACCCTTGCGCGCATTGGCCAGCACGGTTTTTGACAACAGGTCAGGGTCAGACGCGCCAATTGACAGGGCGACGGGCAAGATTGGCTGCACCATCTTGGCCACAGCGCCGCCCAAATCGGTACCCTTTGTCACAACTTCGCAAGCCGCGCCGATTGCGCCGCATTTGCTGTGGCCCATCACCACAATCAGCGGCGATTTCAGATGCGCCGCGCCATATTCCAGCGTGCCCAGCACTGCGGTATCCACCACATTGCCCGCATTGCGCGAGGTGAACAAATCGCCCAAAGTCGCGCCGCCAAAAATCAATTCCGACGATACACGGCTATCAGCGCAGGTGACGATGCTGGCATAAGGGTGCTGCCCCTGTGCCAATTCTTTGCGCAAGCTGGCCAAATTGGCCGCGCAGGCACCCGCATCGGCGACAAATGCCGCATTGCCTTCACGCAGGCGGGCCAAGGCCTCATCTGGGGTGATCGCAAAATCTGCCTCAGAATTGGCATAGGCGGGGGCCGCGAACGACCCCGCCGCCAAAACAGCCGCACCCGCAGCCCATTTCATCACATCACGGCGGTGTACCGCCGTGTCTTCACATTCTAAGCACATTAAATATTCCTTGTTGCAAATCAGTGAATTCAGCTTTGCACCAAGGGTGGAACTGGTCAATAACACACTGAAATATCAAGACAAAATGAAACTATGGGTTGAGGCTAAAAGAACGCCTGCAACCCTGTGATCGCACGGCCAAGGATCAGGCCGTGCACATCATAGGTACCTTCATAGGTGTTGACCGTTTCTAGGTTGACCATATGGCGCATCACTTGGAAATCTTCGGAAATGCCGTTGCCGCCGTGCATATCGCGGGCGTGGCGGGCGGCCTCTAGGGCCTTGCCGCAATTGTTGCGCTTTAGGATCGACACCATTTCAGGAGCCGCCTGCGCGCTATCCATCAGCCGCCCCAGTTGCAGCGCGCCTTGCAGGCCCAGCGCGATATCGGTCATCATATTGGCCAGTTTGGTCTGATACAGCTGCGTTTGCGCCAAAGGCTTGCCAAACTGGTGCCGATCCAGCCCGTATTGCCGCGCCGCTGTCATGCAAAACTCGGCCGCGCCCATCACGCCCCAGGCAATGCCATAGCGCGCGCGGTTCAGGCAACCGAAGGGGCCTTTCAGCCCTTCGACATGGGGCAGCAGGGCACCCTCGCCCACTTCGACACCGTCCATCACAATCTCGCCCGTGATGGATGCGCGCAGGCTAAGCTTACCGCCAACTTTCGGCGCAGACAGGCCCTTGGTGCCCTTTTCCAACACAAAGCCGCGAATCTTGCCGCCATGCGCCTCGGACTTGGCCCAAACAACGAAAACATCGGCAATCGGTGCGTTGGAAATCCACATTTTGCTGCCGTTCAGCACATAGCCGTTCGCCGTTTTGCGCGCTGTGGTTTTCATGCCCGCAGGGTCTGATCCCGCATCGGGTTCGGTCAGGCCAAAACAGCCAATCCATTCACCCGTGGCCAGTTTGGGCAGATATTTGCGGCGCTGTTCTTCTGACCCATAGGCATAGATCGGGTACATCACCAAAGATGACTGCACCGACAACATGCTGCGATAGCCGCTGTCCACCCGCTCTACCTCGCGGGCGATCAGGCCATAGGCGACATAGCTGGCCCCCAGCCCGCCGTATTCTTCGGGGATCGTGGCCCCCAAAAGACCCATCTCGCCCATTTCGCGGAAAATGGCGGGGTCGGTTGCCTCATCCCGATAGGCGGCAATCACGCGCGGTTGCAGCTTTTCCTGCGCGAAGGCGCGGGCGGCGTCGCGCAGCATCCGTTCTTCTTCCGACAGTTGATCTTCCATGCGCAAGGGATCGGCCCAGTCAAACGGGCCAAGTTCGGGGGCGTCTTTGGGTTTTAGGGATGGGCGGGTCATAACGGTATCCTCCAATGTTGCAGCACTATTGCAAAAGCGCACGCAAAAGCCTAACGAAAGATCATCGCGGGTGTATTAGGAAAACTCATATGTTTGGCGCGCGGCGGTATTTGCCATCTATGCCCAGCCTGCTGGCGCTAGAGGCGGTTGATCGCCTTGGCTCTGCCTCGGCGGCAGCCCATGAATTGGCGCTGACCCAAGGCGCGATTTCGCGCCAGTTGCAGGTTCTAGAGGCGCAAATGGGCGTGGCGCTGCTGGCGCGCGAGGGGGGTAAGCTGGCGCTCACTGCCGCTGGGCGCGATTATGTGCGCGCCGTGCGCAGCGCGCTGCAAAACCTTGCCAGCGCATCAATGACCCTGCGCGCAAATCCCTTGGGCGGCAGCCTAAATCTGGCCATTCTGCCCGCCTTTGGGATGCATTGGCTGGCACCACGTCTGGCGGATTTCACCGCCAATCATCCCGAAGTGACCCTCAACCTTTCCACCCGCCTGCGCCCGTTTGACATGGCCGCCGAAGGAATTGATGCAGCCATTCACTATGGGCGAACAGATTGGGCAGGCGCGCAGCATCTGCCCCTACTGGATGAAATGCTGATTGCAGTGGCCGCCCCTAGACTTGTTTCCAAACCCTTGGGCCGCGCGGATGACATTCTCTCATACCCATTGCTACAAATCGAAAGCCGCCTTGGCGATTGGGGGCGGTGGCTCGCGCATTTTGGCACCGCCCCCCAGCGCCCCCCCGCCATGCTGTTTGACCAGTTTTCCACCATGACCATGGCGGCACTGCACGGGCTGGGCATTGCCCTGCTGCCCACATTTTTGATTGAACGCGAATTGGCCGAGGGCCGACTTATCCCCGCCTTTGGCCATGCCATTCCAGCCCTTGGCAAATACTTTCTTGTCTGGCCCAAAGATGCGCCAGACCGCGCGCCGCTTACCTCGTTTCGCGCATGGATTGAAACGCAGATTTAGCGCGCTTGCGGGGGCGAAAATTGGGCTTGGCAAACACGCCGCCCCCTCGACAAGGGCGCGGTGATGGGCATTATTGCCCCATGACAGATACGGTGATCCTTGGGGGTGGTTTAGCGGGCGCGGCGGCGGCGCTTTGGCTGGCCGATATTGGCCGCAGTGCAACTGTGATCGAAGCGCGTCCGCGTTTGGGGGGCCGAGCGCTATCGCGCCATTGGGGCGGGGCGGTGGTGGAATACGGCGGCGGCTGGATACGGGCCGACCACGGCCTGATGATCCAACTCGCGCAGCGACTGGGCTTTGCCTTAACCCCACGTGCGCCCGCGCGGGAGCGGCGCTTTTTTCCCGGTGCTGCGTGCGATCTGGCGGAGTTTTTCGCCGATGCCGCGCAGATGGGCGAAAACAGCGCGCTGCATAGCATGACCTTGGCGCAATATCTGAACAGCCGCGCCTTCTCGCCCGCCGCTATGCGCGAAATCATGGCGTGGTGGGCCATTTCAGGGTCAGGCGATGCGGGCAAAATCGGGATCAACGAATTGCTGGCCCCAAAGCTGGCCCATGGATTTGCCGCAAAGCTAGAGGAGCTGGCCTTTACCGTCGAAGGCGGTATCAGCGCCTTGATCGAAGCCGCCATTCGGGCCAGTGGGGCCGAAGTGATTTTGAATGATCCCGCAGTCGCCCTTACAGCCGCCCTAAGCGATGGGGCCAGCGTGACCCTTGCGTCAGGCCGCTGTGTGCAGGGCAAAACCGCGCTGGTGGCCCTGCCGCTGAACTGCTTTGGCGATGTGCGCTTCACCCCGCCCCTGCAGCCCACGCAGGCGGGCCTGCGGCATTTGGGCCGCGCGGCCAAGCTGCTGATCCGCGCCCGTGGCCCAATGCCTGGCGATCTGGCCACGGGCCTGGCAGAAGGCCTGCGCTGGCTGTATGCCGACCGTCTTTTGCCCGATGGCAGCACGCTGATCGTAGGTTTCGGTTTGGCTGATGATCTGGGCCAGCCGCACCGCGCGCAGGTGGCGCAGGCGCTGGAAACTGCCTTTCCAAGGGCCGAATTGGTGGATTTTGACTGGCACGATTGGTGCGCCGATCCGTTTGCGCGCGGCACATGGGTTTCGCCCGCGCTGGCTGATGTGCCACATTACGCGCCGCACCATTGGCAGGCACGTGGCAATCTGGCCTTTGCGGGATCTGATCTGTATTCAGATCAGCAAGGCTGGTTTGAAGGGGCGCTGATCACCGCGCAATCCGCCGTAACCGCCGCAAATGAAAGGCTAAGCTTATGAAAATTGGCGACGTTTCCTTTTGGTATGCCGATATCGGCCTGCCGCAAACCCGCCGCCCTGCCCTAACTGCCGACACGCGCGCGGATGTGGCGATTATTGGTGCGGGCTATACGGGGCTGTGGACGGCCTATTACCTAAAGAAAGCGCAGCCAGATTTGGATGTGCTGATCATCGATAAACATTTCGCAGGCTTTGGCGCGTCGGGGCGTAACGGGGGGTGGTGTTCGGGCAATTTTGCGTGGAACCACGAACGCTATGCCGCGACTTCGTCGCGCGCAGCTGTGCTGGATATGGCCCGCGCGCTAGAGGGCACGGTGGGTGAGATTTCGCGCATTTGCACCGAACTTGGCATTGATGCCGATATTCACCACACAGACGAGATGATGGTTGCCACCAACCCCGCGCAACTGGCGCGGATGCGCGCGGAAATTGCCCATCGCCACCACTGGGGCGAAGGCCACCGCACGCGCGAGTTAACCGCCGCCGAGGTGGCCCAGCGCATTTCCATTCCCAATGTTCTGGGCGCGATGGTTATTTCTGGCGTGGCGCGGGTGCAGCCCGCCAAATTGGTGCAGGGGTTGGCGCGCGCGGTGGAAGCGATGGGCGTGCGCATAGCCGAAGACACCCCTGCCCTGTCGTACTCTAATGGCGAAATCGTCACCCCCCACGCGCGCATCACCGCCCCCGTTATTTTGCGCTGCACCGAAGGGTTTACGGCGCTGATCAAGGGGCATCGGCGCGAATGGTTGCCGATGAATTCGGCGCAGATCGCCACCGTTCCCCTGCCGCCCGAAGTTTGGGCGCAGATCGGGTGGGAGGGGGGCGAACTGATCGGCGATATGGACAACGGGTACTGTTATTGCCAGCGCACGCGCGAGGGGCGCATTACTGTGGGCGCGCGCGGGGTGCCCTATAAGTTTGGATCGAACATCGACAAAAACGGCGCGCCTGACGGCGAAACCATCCGCCGCCTGACGGCCATTTTGCACCGCCATTTCCCCGCAGCTGCCGCCTATCCCATTGACCACGCTTGGTGCGGGGTTTTGGGCGTGCCGCGCGATTGGTGCGCCACTGTGGGGCTTGACCCTGCCACAGGCCTTGGCTGGGCGGGGGGCTATGTGGGGGTGGGTGTTTCTACCAGCAATCTGGCAGGGCGCACATTGGCCGATTTGGCCCAGATACAGCTGGGGCTGGGGAAAGGCACGGCGCTAACTGCGCTGCCATGGGTCAACCGCCGCCCCCGCAAATGGGAGGTAGAGCCGCTGCGCTACCTTGGGGTGCATCTGATGTACCGCCTGTTTGCGATGGCAGATCGGCGCGAAGCGCGCCTTGGCACGCCGCCATCCCGCCTTGCGCGGTTTGCAAATTGGCTGATGGGGCGTGCTTAGGGCTTTGGATGCTGCGCTTGATCTACGCGGGAAAGCCCGCCCGCAATGACCCGCAACGTGGGTCTGCGCGGCACTTGGGTGACGCAGGGTGCGCTGATTTTATCCGAAACCGTTTTGCCTATGCTTGGGGTAATCACCTCGACCGCGGCATTTAGCGCCAGCGATGCAACCATAAGATCGTTGTCCTTGGCATATTCGACCAAATCGGCCAAGCGATAGATAAATTCTGCGTGCGCAACCATGACATTCACCCTCTACTTCCGTTCAACTTAGATAACAGGGCGTTAGTAATTTTGCGCGGCGAGAATGGGATAAATCTTATATCCTAAAGAGTATATGTTAACGATTAGGGAGTCATTAATCCCATTCTCAGGTATGGTTAACACTGGAATGGCGGCATCGCATCCTGAATGGAGGGTAACTTGCGGATTCAGAACGCCGCCCGATTCTGCATATGATTCTGTCTCAATCCCGTTCGCCCCATATTCCGCTATCTTATCGCAGCCAAAAGGCGCAAGGATAGCGTGGCCAAGCGGATGGCCTTGAGGAGCGCGCAATGGCCAAGGGTATGAACAAACAGGGCAAAAATGTGAAAAAGCCCAAGAAAGAAAAGGCGCAGACAGCTGTTGTAACTGTGCCCAGCACCAAAAATTCAGTCAATATTTCGGGCGGCAAGCCCCGAGATTAGTCTTTATGCCCCATGATCGGGCAAGACTTGCGCAATTGCGCGGTGCGGGCGGGTGACATCGCGCAGGGTGATGTCGATGGTTTCCACATCCATCGCAATCGCCCCGCCGCCTGCAAGGGTCAGGGTTAATGTGCCGCCCAATTCGTCGCGCGCGCCGTAGCTGATTGCTAGCAGCGATTGCACAGCGGCGCTGTCTTTCGGGTCAAACCCCGCACGGCGCAGGGCGGTGATGTTTTCGATGACCAGCAGGGATTTCACCCGCTCATACGGTCGGGCGTCACGCTGCGCCAGCAACGCATCTTCCCAGCGCAGGCGGGTTAGCAGCACGGCAAAGCGGCGGCGGGCAGGCACAAATGTGACATCGCCGCCCGTGAACACCGCATCTTGGATCAGCGCGCTAAGTGCGGGCACATCGCCCGCATCTTGCGCCATCAGACGCAGCGGCGCGTTTGGCCCGTGTGGGCTGCCGTCTTCAAACCGCGCGTCGCTCATTCTTTGATCCGTTCGATCTGCGCACCCAGCGCGCGCAGTTTTTGCTCGACCCGTTCATAGCCGCGATCAAGGTGATAGACGCGGCTGACAACAGTTTCCCCTTCGGCGGCAAGCCCTGCTAAAATCAGGCTGACGGATGCGCGCAGATCGGTCGCCATCACCCGCGCGCCGCGCAGGTTTTTTACCCCTGTGACAGTGGCAGTGCCGCCGTGCACATCAATCTTGGCCCCCATGCGCAAAAGTTCGGGCGCGTGCATAAAACGGTTTTCAAAAATGGTTTCTTCTAGCACCGAAGTGCCCTGCGCCGTGCACAGCGCCGCCATCATCTGCGCCTGCAAATCCGTCGGAAAACCCGGGAACGGTTCGGTGCGCACATTGACCGCGCACATATCGCCGCCCCCGCGCGTGACCTGAATGCCTGCTGCGGTTTGCGACACTGTAAGCCCCGCCTCATCCAGCTTTTCGGCAAAGGCAGCAACCAGTTCCATCCGCCCGCCAAGGCATTCCACCGTGCCGCCCGTAAAGGCGGGGATCAGCATATAGGTGCCAAGTTCGATACGGTCTGTCACCACGGGATGGGTGGCACCGCCAAGGCTGTCCACGCCTTGAATAGTGATGGTAGAGGTGCCCTCGCCCTCAATCTGCGCACCCATGCGGCGCAGGCACTGGGCCAGATCAACAATCTCAGGCTCGCGCGCGGCATTTTTCAACACGACTGTTCCGCGCGCCAGCGTGGCTGCCATCAGCGCGTTTTCTGTCGCCCCAACGGAAACGAACGGGAATTCATAGGTGGCGCCTTTCAGCCGGCCACCTGCCGCCTTGGCATGAACGTATCCATCGCGCAAATCCATCTCTGCGCCCATGGCTTCCAAAGCTTTCAGATGCAAATCCACAGGCCGCGCGCCAATCGCGCAGCCCCCTGGCAGCGAGACGACAGCATGACCATCGCGCGCCAGCATCGGCCCCAGCACAAGAATCGAGGCGCGCATTTTGCGTACGATGTCATAATCGGCAGTGTGGTTGGTGATCGCGGCCGATGACATGGCCAGCACTTTGCCATCTTGCAAACTGGCCACTTCTGACCCAAGGCTGCGCAAAAGCTGCGTCATCGTGGCAATATCCGACAGGCGCGGCGCGTTGGTTAGCGTTAGCGGCTGATCGGTTAGCAATGTGGCGGGCATCAGCGTCAGCGCGGCATTCTTGGCCCCCGCGATTGCGATTTGCCCGTTCAAAGGGCCATTGCCCCGCACCAAAATCTGATCCATCTTGCCCTGCCTTTATTCTTCTGTGTCTTCGGGCAGATCTGCGCCCGCCGTTCCATCATCCGCCGCGCCGCCATTGCCCGCACCACTGCCCAAGGCGCGCCCGCGCATCTGCGCCTTGCGCCGCGCCATATTGGCCATCAACTCGGCCTTGCGCCGCGCAGCGCGGTCTTCTTTGCGGCGGGCGGCGGCGGCCTTATGGTCGGATAGATCGCTCATTACGCCCTGTTACCCTAGGCGCGCCGCATCGTCCAGCATCCGCACAGATTTTGCTGCAAAATGCACTTGCACCCCGCGCCGATAGCGTCTAATCAGCCGCCACATCGCGCGTTCAGCGCCAGATGCTGCAGTAGCTCAGTGGTAGAGCACACCCTTGGTAAGGGTGAGGTCGAGAGTTCAATCCTCTCTTGCAGCACCATTTATCCCCTTAATTTCAAGCATCTCTGACATTCGGTGCGCTTTGCTGTAGTGGTGCCCGAAGCGGATGTTGGTGCGGCGGTTGGGCCACGGCATTGGGCACAAAGCTTTGGGCTGTGTTGGGCCTAAATTACCTGCCCCAAAGACCGAACGAATACCACGGGGAAGTCTGAACGTATCATCGCCCCAAGACCTGATTTACGGATCGCAATTGGTTGGTGCTGCGGATTTTTAAGCTGTCACGCACCCATGTCAAACGGCAGGTTTATCATGGGTGCGAGATTTCTTACGGCAGAAGGTTACCTTTAGTGCAACCCAAACTCGGCCATTAGGCGGCTGCGCAGGGCGACGAATTTGGCAGATGATCGCGCGCGCGGGCGGGGCAGATCGATGTTAATCACGCGGGGCTGCGCGCCTTTTTCCAACGGCAGCACCAGCACTCGGTCGGCCAAAAACGCCGCTTCTTCCAGATCATGGGTGACCAGCAGCATGGTTACCTTTTCTTCGGCCCAAATGCGGGCAAGTTCCTCTTGCATGGTCAGTTTTGTCATCGCGTCCAACGCGCCAAAGGGTTCGTCCAGCAGCAAAATTTCAGGCTGCACGGTCAGGGCACGCGCAATGCCCACCCGCTGGGCCATACCGCCCGAAAGCTGGCGCGGGAAAGCGTTGATAAAGCCTGACAGGCCGACCAGTTCAATATAATGGCGCGCGCGCGCTTCGGACTTTTCTTGCGATGCGCCACGCACAGATTGCCCAAATGCCACATTTTGCAGCACGGTTAGCCAAGGCAGAAGGCGCGGCTCTTGAAAGATGATCGCCCTCTCGCGGCCAACGCCCGATGTGGGGGCACCATCAATGCGCACCTCGCCCGACTCGGGCACCTCTAGCCCTGCCAGAATGCGCAGCAGGGTTGTCTTGCCACATCCCGATGGGCCCACAATGGCCAAAGCCTCGCCGCCCGCAACGTCTAGATTGATATCGCGCAGCACGTTCAAACGCTGGCCGTTCAGCGCAAAAGATTTAGAGAGGCCGCGCAAGGCGACCTCTCCACGGCGGGATTCTGTGATCTCGCTCATTTTCCTGCCTCAATTGGTGATGGGGGCGGTGGCAAACAGGATGTCTTTGGCAACCAGCTTGCCTTTTTCAACCTTGCCTTGGCGTTCCAAAACATCGACCCAGAACTGGATATCACGCTCCACGGGCAGGCCGCCTGCACGCACGCCGTAGCCTTTAAAGAACTGGGCAACTTCGGGGTTTTCTTGGCGTTCGGCCAGAACTTTGGCGAAGATAGCTTTGGTTTCTTCGGGGTTTTCGCGGGCGTAATCCAGCGCCCTGGTCGAAGCGTCTACAAAGATTTTCGCGGCCTCGGGATGGGCAGCAATCCAATCGCGGCGCAGCACCACAAAGCCGCCCGAAATATCGCCCAAGATGTCGGTGTCATCGAACACGGGGCGAATGCCGCCCGCTTCGCGCGCAACCCCTTCAAAGGTGGTTTGCCAATAGCCAAAGGCCGAGACGTCCACTTGGTTCGAGCGCAGAACCTGATCCAGTTGCGGGCCAGGAACCACGACCAATTGGGCGCTATCCTCTGGCAGACCGGCTTGGAAGAACGCCTCGCGCACCACATAGTCCAAATGCGCGCCAAGGGTGTTCACGGCGATGGTTTTGCCGACCAAGTCTTTGATTTCCTTAATAGGGCTGTCTTCCAGAACATAGAAAATCGACTGCGCATCATCGTTGATGCCGTTGCTGGGGTAGGCTGCGACAAAGTCATTGCCCGCCGCGATGGAATTGAGCACCGCCGCCGTGGCTGCCGAGCCAAGCTCTACGCTGCCACCTGCAAGCGCCACCAAAGATGCTGGCCCGCCTTGGGCATAGCCCACATTTTCCAGCGTGATTCCCGTGCCATCGAAATAGCCCAGTTCGGCGGCCAGTTCGTGCGCGTTCAGCCCGCCTTGGCTGGCAAGGTAACGGATGTTCACGTCCTCGGCGGTGGCGGCACTGGCAAGGCCAGCAAGGGCTGCCGTGGCGAGAAGTGTTTTGAAGCGATATGTCATGATAGATCCTTAGGTTGGGAGGGAGGGAGGGAGGTTTACGCGTTTATGTCCGACCAGCGGCACAGGCGGCGCTGGGCGGCGATCAGCAGCGCATTTGCGGCAAGCCCCAGAAAGGCCAGCAGGAAAATAGCTGCGAACATCAAAGGGATTTCAAAGTTGTATTGTGCATTCATCACTTGAAACCCAAGTCCAGAATTGGCCCCGATCATCTCGGCTGCGATCAGCAGCAAAAGGGCCGTGGTGGCTGACAGGCGCAGGCCCACGAAAATGGCAGGCACGGCGGCGGGCAGCACAACGCGGGTGAAAATCACAATGCGCGCTGCGCCAAAGGCGTGGGCCATTTCGATCAGCTTGCGATCCACTTCTTTCACGCCGCCGATGGTGGCCAAAAGAATGGGGAACAGCGTGGCCCAGAAAATAACGAACACCTTCGACGTCTCGCCCAGACCCAGCAGCAGAATAAACACAGGGTACAGCGCCAGCGCCGAGGTTTGGCGAAAGAACTGCAAAATCGGATCCAAAGCGCGCTCGATCGGGCGGATTTGCCCCATCAGCAGGCCCAAAGGTACGCCCAGCGATACAGCTGCGGCAAAGGCGATGCCAGAGCGTTGCAGGCTGATGGCAATATCGCCCCACAGCCGCCCCTTGGCCAACGCCTCGATCAAGGCACTGGCGATGGTATCTAGGGGTGGGAAGACTGTGGGGTTCACAAGGCCCGTGGTTGCCGCCACTTGCCACAGGGCCAAGAACCCCGCCAGCAGGCCATAGCGGGACGCAATGCTGCGCAGGGCGGGATAGGCGCGCGGCAGGTTTAGGGCGCGCGCCTGCGGCAAATCAAGCGATTGAATGCTCATGACCTACTCCGCCGCTTGGGCCGCTGCCCGCGCAAGGGCAAAGCGGTTTTGCGGGAAAGGCATGCCCAGATTTTCGCGCAGGGTCTTACCTTCGTACTGCGTGCGGAACAGCCCGCGCCGCTGCAATTCGGGCACGATCAGATCGACGAAATCGGTCAGCCCCGTGGGCAGGACGGGCGGTAGGATATTAAAGCCATCGGCAGCCTCGTTCTGGAACCATTCCTCCAGCGTGTCGACAATCTGCGCGGCTGTTCCAACAACAGTGAAATGCCCGCGCGCCGTGGCAACCCATTGATACAGCTGGCGAATGGTAAAGTTATTCTGGTCGGCAATTTGGCGGATCAGCACTTGGCGCGATTTCATACCTTCGGTGGGCGGCGCTGGTGGCAAGGGGCCATCCAGATCATAGCCCGTCAAATCCAGCGTGCCGCCCGTTAGGCCGTTCAGCAGGGCAATGCCGTCTTCTTCCAAGATCAGGCTGGTCAGGCGATCATACTTTTCGCGCGCCTCTTCCTCGGTGCGGCCGACAAAGGGCGCAACACCTGGCATGACCAGAATATGATCTGGGTTGCGGCCAAAGCCGCGCGCGCGGGCCTTGATATCGCGGTAAAATTCTTGCGCGGTGTCAAGGCGCTGGTGGGCGGTAAAGATCACTTCGGCAGTGGCGGCAGCAAGCCCGCGCCCATCTTCCGATTGCCCCGCCTGCACAATCACAGGATGCCCTTGCTGCGAGCGTGACACATTCAGCGGCCCCTTCACCTTGAAATGGTCGCCCTTATGGTTGGTGTAATGCACCTTGTTTGCATCAAAGAATACACCCGTCTCGCGGTTGCGGATAAAGGCGTCATCTTCAAAACTGTCCCACAGTTTCTTGACCACATCCACGTGTTCTGCCGCGCGTGCATAGCGGTGGGCGTGGGGGTGTTGCTGATCAAGGTTATAGTTATGCGCCGCCGATTCTGTGGCCGTGGTGACCACGTTCCACCCCGCCCGCCCGCCCGAGATTAAATCCAGCGAGGCGAACTTGCGCGCCAAATTATAAGGCTCTTCATAGGTGGTCGATGCCGTGGCGATAAAGCCAAGGTTCTGCGTGTGGCCTGCCAGCGCGGCAAACAGGGTGACAGGTTCAAACCCCGCGACCTTGGCATTGCCGCCTTCGATCCCGCCGCCAAAGGCAATCGCCAGACCATCGGCCAGAAAATAGGCGTCAAACAGACCGCGCTCGGCCTCTTTGGCAAGCTGGATGTGGAATGGCAGGCTTGTCGCCCCATCGGTGGGCTGATCGGGATGCCGCCAAGCGGCGATATGTTGGCCGCCGCCAGGAAGGAAAGCGCCAAGTCGGATTTTGCGGGTCATGTGTTTTCTCCAGACAATAGGGGGCTGGCCTGCGAAATGCAGGGGCCGAGGGGTTGGAAAGGATGGGCTTTGGTTATTCGGCGGCGAGGGCCGCCTTGGTGGGCAGGTAAGGGGCGAATTGGGTCACGGCGCGGTTAAGCCGTTCCAGCAGCGCAGGCGAAGACGGCTGGCCCGCGGTGAAATCCGCCGCGCCTGCGTAAACGCCTGTCGGCAAGCTCGCGGCTTCGAAAAAGCCAAACAGCGGGCGCAGTTGATGTTCGATCACCAGCGCGTGGCGATCCCCGCCGCCCGTGGCCGCCAGCAAAATCGGTTTGCCTGCAAAGGCGGTGGGTTCCAAAAGGTCGATCAGATGTTTGAACAATCCCGTATAGCTGCCCTTATAGACGGGGCTGGCGATAATCAGCGCATCGGCCGATAGGACATTATCCACAATCGCCCGCGCCAAAGGGTCTAGCGCGCCCAAATGGGTGGCTGTGCCAAGGCTGGGGCCGATGTCGGTCAGATCATAGCTGGCGGCAGTTCCGCCAAAGCTGTGCGCGGTTTTCAGCGCCGCCAAATCCACCAAAGCGCGGGTTTTGGAGGGGCTGGAAAAGCTGCCAGCAAGGCCGACGATACGGGGTGAATTGGAGGGTAAATTGGGGGAAGGCATTGGGGGGTCCATTACACGATTTATCTTGTCGTGTATTTTCTACCCCTACCCTGCCCCAAACTCCATTCCAAAGACCGCACCCGTTTTGGGCAATTTCGCCTGTATTTGAACGGCGAAAGGGGGCAGATATTCTCTGCCCCCCTGTCACATCTCATCAACGCAAGCGCCTTAGGCCCCAATAAACTCGCGCACAAAGGGGGTTGCGGGTTTTGCGCGGATGTCGGCGGGTTTGCCAACCTGTTCGATTTTCCCCATCGACATGACGACAACCATATCGGCCAGCTCCATCGCCTCGTCTTGGTCGTGGGTCACGAACACCGTGGTCAGGCCCGTGGTGTCGTGAATATCACGCAGGCCTTGGCGCAGTTCTTTGCGCACTTTGGCATCCAGCGCGCCAAAAGGTTCGTCCAGCAGCAACATGCGCGGTTCAATGGCCAAGGCGCGGGCAAGGGCCACGCGCTGGCGCTGCCCGCCTGACAGCTGGCTTGGATAGCGCGCGCCGATATCGGGCAGTTGGATCAGTTCCAGCAGCTTGGTCACACGGCGGGCGATTTCCGCGCGCGCGGGCCGCTGCGCGCGGGGCCGCGCATTCAGGCCATAGGCGATGTTATCAAACACCGTCATATGGCGAAACAGCGCGTAGGATTGAAACACGAACCCCGCGCGGCGTTCTTGCACTGTCAGATTGGTGGCATCCGCCTGGTCAAACAACACGCGCCCCGCCGTGGGAAACTCCAGCCCGCCCAAGATGCGCAGCAGCGTGGTTTTGCCAGACCCCGAAGGCCCCAGCAGCGCCACCAGCGCGCCCGAAGGAATGGCCAGCGACACAGGCGACAGCGCCGCCGTGGTGCCAAATTGTTTGCTGATTTCATCGATTTCAATATGCATGATGGCTCCTAATGGCGGCGCATGGTGGCGAGTTGATCGGCATGGCGGATTTCAAGGGCGGTTTTCAAGAGTAGCGTCACCAGCGCCAGCATCGCCAGCACTGCCGCCAAACTGAATGCCGCGACAGAAAGGTATTCTTGATACAGCATTTCAATGGTTGTGGGCATGGTGGCGGTTTGGCCGCGTATCTTGCCCGACACCACGGCCACTGCCCCAAATTCACCCATAGCGCGGGCATTGCACAGCAAAACGCCATACAGCAGCGCCCAGCGAATATTGGGCAGGGTCACGGTAAAGAACACCCGCCAGCCCGATGCGCCCAAGGTCAGCGCCGCCTCTTCCTCGGCGCGGCCCTGTTCAATCATCACGGGGATCAACTCGCGCGCGACAAAGGGAAATGTCACGAACATGGTCGCCAGAATGATGCCAGGCATGGCGAAGACAATGGGATAGCCATTGGCCACCAGCCAGCCGCCAACAAGCGAATTGGTGCCAAACATCAGCACAATGCACAGGCCAGCGACGACGGGCGAGACGCTGAACGGCAGATCAATCAGCGTGATCAAAAACGCCTTGCCGCGAAAATCGAACTTGGTGATGAACCAAGCCGCCGCAACACCGAAGATGGCATTGAGGGGCACCGAAATGGCGGCAATGGTCAGTGTCAGGCGGATCGCATCGCGGGCATCGCGCGAGGCAAGGCTTTTCAAGGATGCCGCAATGCCGTCGGCCAGCGCCACGACAAACACCGCGATCAGCGGGGCAAAGACAAGGATCGAAAGGCCGATAAATCCAATGGCAATCAGCGTCCAGCGAGTTGCGGGGCTTTCCTCGGTGGCAGATCGAAAGCGGACGGGTTCGGTTTTGTTTAGGGTTATATCAGACATATCCAATCCTCCTGCGCGACCAGATTTGAATCAGGTTGATGACCAGCAGCATCGCAAAGCTGATCAGCAGCATGGCAATGCCAATGGCGGCGGCTGCGTCATAGTTGAATTCTTCTAGCTGGATGATGATCAGAAGCGGCGCAATTTCGGTCACCAGCGGGATGTTGCCCGCGATAAAGATAACCGATCCGTATTCGCCCACCGCGCGGGCTAGTGCGAGTGCAAAACCTGTCAGCGCGGCGGGTGTCAGCATTGGCAAGATCACATGGCGCAGGGTGTACAGACGCGATGCGCCCAAGGTGGCCGAAGCCTCTTCCACCTCGCGTTCGATTTCCTCGATCACTGGCTGCACGGTGCGGGTCACGAATGGTAGGCCCACGAACACCAGCGCGATAAAAATCCCCCACTGCGTGTAGGCGATTTTCCAACCGATTTCGGCGGCCATCTCTCCGAAAAAGCCCCTTGGCGCATAAAGCGCGGTCAAGGAAAGCCCCGCCACAGCCGTTGGCAGGGCAAAGGGCAGATCAACTGCGGCGTCAAGAATGCGGCGGCCCCAAAACTGGTAACGCACCAGCACCCAGGCCAGCAGAACGCCAAACACAAGGTTAAAGACCGCCGCAAACAACGACAGCCGAAAGGATAAGAACAGCGCTGTCCAAACACGCTCGCGGTTCACGGTTTCCCACATCCCTGCCAAACCATAATTGGCGCCCTTCAACAGAAGGGCGCCGATGGGCAGAAGAACGATCAGGGAAAGCATCGTCAGGGTGATCCCCATGCTTAGGCCTAGGCCCGGCATGGGGGATCGGTGGATCAAGGGTCTGCCCATCATATTTCCTTATTTTGGAACGTAAATTTGGTCAAAGATGCCGCCATCGGCGAAATGTTCTGGCTGCACTTTGGCCCAGCCGCCAAGGCTTGCAATGTCAACCAATTCAAGCTGCGGGAAACGCGCCACATCTTCGGGGTTGGCTTTGGACGCATCCCAAGCGCGGTAGAAGTTCTTGAAGGCAATCGCCTGACCTTCGGGCGAATACAGGAAGTTCAGATAGCCCTCGGCCAATTTGCGCTGCGCATCGCTTTCGATATTCGCATCAACGATGGCAACGGGCGGTTCGGCCAGAACCGACAGAGACGGCACCACGATGTCGAACTGATCTTCGCCCAGTTCCTTCAGCGCCAGATACGCCTCGGTTTCCCACGCCAGCAGCACATCGCCAATGCCGTTTTGGGCAAAGGTGGTGGTCGAACCGCGCGCCGCTTGGTCAAGGACAGGAACATTTTTGTACAGCTTGCCCACAAATTCCTTTGGGTCTTGGCCGTTCTTTTCGGCCCATGCCCAAGCCGCCAGATAGTTCCAACGCGCACCGCCACTGGTTTTTGGGTTTGGCGTGATCACTTCTACGCCGTCAGCCACCAGATCACCCCAGTCTTTCAGACCCTTTGGGTTGCCTTCGCGCACCAAGAACACGATGGTCGACGTATAGGGAGAAGAGTTATGCGGCAGTTTCGATTGCCAATCTTCCGGCAACTGGCCTGCTTTGGCGATACGGTCAATGTCGCCTGCAAGTGCCAGCGTCACCACCTGCGCCTTGAGCCCATCGACAACAGCGCGCGATTGGCTGCCCGAACCGCCATGGCTGACTTCCAATGTGGGCGCTTCGTTGCCTTGGGCAACCCAATAGGCCGAAAACGCTTCGTTAAACTCGCGGTACAATTCGCGGGTTGGGTCATAGCTGACGTTCAGCAGGCTTTCGGCGGCCACGGGCTGAGCGGCAAAAGGCAGCGCGCCAAAGGATAGGGTGGCCAAGGCTAGCGCCGACAGTGTGTTTTTCAATTTGCGCGCCACGGGGGCGATTGGGGCAGCGATTGCGGTTTGGATTGTCATCTTCGTCTCCTGAACAGGTTGGATTGCGCCAAAGGCGATATGTTTAAGGGTAATGTTGGTCATTCCGCGCCGCCCGCCGCACCGCCTAGGGGCGATACGCGCGCTTCCCACACAGCGGGGTCGCGCCCTGCCAGCAGTTCGGCAATGGCGTGATCGGGCGTCGAGGTGAACAGTTGCAAAGCAGCCCCGCCAACGCGGTGGGCTGCACCTGTGCGCCGATCAATCAACTGCACAGCGCAAGTGGCATTGGCCTGCGGTGATGGTGCTGTGGTCATTCCTGCCTCCTGCCAACATCAGGGCAGCGTCATGCGCCCTTTCGATGGGTTAATATCGACACAGAAGGTCGTGTATTGCAACAGAATAATCTCGCCTATTTTGATCGTGTTAAAAGAAGAAAATTCTCTTTGCGCCCGACGGCGCATCGCCCTTGTTGCACACGGCGTGGTTTGGCTTAAGCCTTGCCGATCACTTGATCGGCCACAGTGCCAGACCGCAACATATCGGCCAAAGTCAGCGAATCGATGATCAGCAGATACGACCAGAACACTTCGGCAAAGACCTTGCGGATGCGGCAGGTGGCCTCATCGGTGCAATCATCGCAGCGCTGATAGGCGCGGCGCGACAGGCAGGCAAGCGGGGCAATTGGCCCATCAATCAGGCGCAGCATTTCGGAAATGGAAACATCGGCGGGGGCCATAAGCAGGCTATAGCCCCCTGCCCGCCCGCGCGTCGATGTCACCACTTGTGCGTTGCGCAGTTCCAGCAAGATATGTTCCAAAAACCGCTTTGGCGAATCTGACCGCTTGGCAATCGCCTCAATGGTCAAGGCTTCGGGGGCGGGCTGCGCCGCCTCATCTGCCAATACCAAAAGCGCCTTCAGCGCATATTTCATCTTTTGCGTGATCATTCGTGCAGTTTAGCCAGCCTTCAGCAGAGAATCAACGCAGCGTAGGTCGTGATTTCATGATTCTCGTCAGAATCTGTCAAATTATTGATTTATATACATAATTTTATACACGATAAAAAATATAGACATTTATCTGATTTGCGTCATGCTAACGGCAATACCGCATAGGAGTGTTGCGCCTTGGATGACCTTGATCTGATTGACCGCAAAATCATCGCCGAGCTGATGCACGATGCCACGCTGCCCGTGGCATCTATTGCCGATAAGGTGGGCCTGTCGCAAACCCCCTGCTGGAAGCGTATCCAGAAATTGGAAACCAGCGGCGTGCTGACAGCGCGGGTGGCGCTGGGCGATCCGCAGCGGCTGGGCTTTGGCCTGACGGTGTTTGTCGGAATTGAGGCACCCGACCATTCGGCAGCGTGGAGAGAAAGCTTTTCCAGCGCCGTTCAGGCCATTCCGCAGATCATGGAAGTGTACCGAATGGCGGGCGAGATGGATTATATGCTGCATGTCGCCGTGCCCGATATGGCCGCCTATGATGCCCTGTACAAGCGGCTGACCGATGCCGTGCCGATCAAGAACGTCACATCCTATTTCGCGATGGAGCGGATGAAATACACCACCGCCTACCCCGTGGATACCAAGACGCGATAATCTGCCCAAGGGCCCGAAATAGAAGTTTCTTCTCTTGGCCTGCCAAGCTTTAGAATTCCAAATCACGATAAAATTACTAGATTTAACCTATGGACCCCGCCCAAGGAGGCGCAGATGACCAAGACTTTGATCATTCACGGGCTAGACGGATCGCCTGCGCCGCATTGGCAGCACTGGTGGGCGGCAAGCGAGCATGACGCGATTTTGGTCGATTTGCCCAGCCCTGCGAAGCCCGACCCGCGCCTGTGGGAAATAGAGCTGGCGGGAACGGTATTGCGCCATCCTGGTGCGATTCTGGTGGGCCATTCGCTGGGCGCGGTGTTGATTGCGCGGGTGCTTGCGAAATGGCCGCAATTGAACATTCGCGCAGCCCTACTGGTGGCCCCAGCAGAAACCGAAGGTGCAACGCGCATTGGCCATTTCGGGCCAATCCCCACCCCGCGTTTTGACGTGCCCGCCACCCTTGTCGCCTCGCGCAATGATCCGTGGATGAGCTATTCGCGCGCGCGCAGCCTTGCTGCCAGTTTTGGCGCGGGCTTTTTTGATATGGGCTTTGCTGGGCATATCAATGTCGCCTCTGGTTTTGGCCCTTGGCAGCAGGGCCGCGCCTTGCGTGATGACTTGCTGGCGCAATCTGCCCCTGCCCCACTTTCCCCCAACCTTCCCCTTTCTCAATGGCAAGGAGTTGCCTGATGAAAACCTTTTTTCGCGCCTCATCCCCCAGCATTGCCGATTATGCCGCACTTGCCAGCGTGGGCTTGGTGTTTGCGGCATTCTTTGGCGTTCTTTTCTTTGCCCTTTAATCACAGGTGGCCCCATGCTGGACGGACGCAACGACCCTGCATTTCATTTGGCCTTTCTGACCGAGGGCGAATCGATTGACCAATTGCAGCCCATGCCCTTTAGGCCCGTTGGGCTGACCTTGGTTTTGATCACGGCCTTAGGGGCCTTCTGCGCGCTTGTTCCCGTGCTTTGGGCCGCCACGTGAACGCCCCGCAGCCCCTAACCCCTGCGCCGAACGGGCCCCATATCGCCATCATCGGCGCTGGGGCCAGCGGGGTGATTATGGCGGCGCATCTGCTGTCCAACACCCGCGCAGGCTTTCGTGTGTCTTTGATCGAGGCGCAGGGCAACAGCGGGCGCAAACTGGGGCGCGGGGTGGCCTACAGCACCGAAAGCCCCGATCATGTGCTAAACACCCGCGCCAGTAATATGAGCGCGTTTCCCGATGACCCTTCCCATTTTCAGCGCTGGCTGGATATGCAAGGGCTACAGGAAAAGGACACCCAGTTCGTACGCCGTTCCACCTATGGTGCCTATTTGGGCCGTCTGTTGCAACCGTGGCTGGGCATTGAACCTGCCGAGCGTCTGCGCCTGATCCCGCAAGAGGTTTTGGCGCTGGATGATCTGGGCGGCAACGTGGTGCTGACGCTTTCGGGCGGTGGCCAGCTTCTGGCGGATTACGCCATTCTGGCCACGGGCCATGTGATTGCCCGCGATTCGGCAGGCGGGGCGATTGCGGGGGCGTGGGATGTGCCCGCGCCCATTGCAGCGGACGCACCCGTTGTCATCATCGGCTCTGGCCTGTCGATGGTGGACAATGTGCTGACCCTTTTGGCATCAGGGCATCGCGGCCAGATCATCTCACTTTCACGGCGCGGATTGCTACCGCGCGGGCATGGGCCAGTTGACCCTGCCCAGGTTGCCGCAGCCGATATCCCTTGGGGCCAGCCCCTGTCGCAGGTTCTGCGCTGGCTGCGCGAGCGCATTGCGGCCCGCGTGGCGGCAGGCGGCACTTGGAGGGACGAGATTGACGGCCTGCGCCCCCACGCCGCGCAGATCTGGCGCAGCCTGCCCATTCCCGCCCGCGCGCGGTTTTTGCGCCACGGCGCGCCGTGGTGGGACGTGCACCGCCACCGCATCCCGCCCGATTCGGAAACAGTGATCGAAGCGGCAATTTCCAGCGGCCAACTGTGCATTGAAAAGGGCCATTTCTTGGGTGCTTCCACGCGGCCAGACGGGCAGATCGAAGCATGCTATCGCCGCGACATCAATGCGCCAGAAACCCGCATCATCGCAGCACGGGTGAATGATTGCCGCGGCATCCGCCGTGATGCTGGCAAGAATGCGGGGCCTCTGGTGCAGCATTTACTCGCCAGCGGTCAGGCGCGGCTAGACCCGCTGCGCCTTGGGCTGGACGTTGATGCGCAAACCCACATTGTGGGCGCAGATGGCCAGCCCAGCCCGCGCCTGATGGCGATTGGCCCCGCCTCGCGCGCGACGTTTTGGGAAATCACCGCGATTCCCGATATTCGCGTGCAGGCGGCGCGGCTGGCCGAAAGATTGGCGCAAGCAGCCTATGCGCTGCATTAAATTGTGCACGCCCCAAGCCGTTTGAAAACCATGGCTTGGGGCTGTACAGCCTTTGGCCGCTACTTCGCGCGCTGGCCAGAGGCCGCGTCAAAGACGTGAACCAGATCTGGCCGCACCGAAAACTGCATCATCTCGCCCATGCCAAGTGTAGGCGGTTTTTCGACTTTGGCGATAAACTCAACCCCCGTTTGGGTGGTTAAATGGGCCAAGGCATATTCGCCCAGATTTTCAACCAACTCCAGCTTGCCTTCCAGCACGGCCTTACCTTTGGCAGCAGGGATCAGGTGTTCGGGGCGCATCCCGATGATCTGATCCTTTGTAAGCGCCCTTTCCAACGTGGCCGATACATCGCCAGTCAGATCGGCGATGGAAAAGAAATTCATCTTCGGACTGCCAATGAATTGGGCCACAAAGGCGTTGGCGGGCCGCTCGTACAGATCAATCGGGGTTCCGACCTGTTCAATTTTGCCTGCGCGCAGCACCACGATTTTATCGGCCAAAGTCATGGCTTCCACTTGGTCGTGGGTGACGTAAATCATCGTCGTCTTCAGGCGCTGGTGCAGGCGGGCAATTTCCAGCCGCGTTTGTACCCGCAAAGCGGCATCAAGGTTGGACAATGGTTCATCAAACAAAAACACCTTCGGATCGCGCACGATGGCGCGGCCAATGGCCACGCGCTGGCGCTGCCCGCCCGATAAATTGCGCGGGCTGCGATCCAAGTAATCAGATATCTGCAAAATATCCGCCGCCGCGCGCACGCGCCGATCAATTTCCACAGGGTTGGTCTTGGCCTGTTTCAGACCAAAGGCCATGTTCTTATACACGCTCATATGCGGGTACAGCGCATAGTTCTGGAACACCATCGCCACGCCGCGTATAGACGCGGCTACCTCGTTGACCACCTGATCGCCAATCGCGATTGTTCCGCCAGAAATTTCCTCTAGCCCTGCAATCATCCGCAGCAAGGTGGATTTCCCGCAGCCCGAAGGGCCGACGAACACGATGAATTCGCCGTCCTGAATATCCAAATCAACGCCGTGCATAACATCAACGGCACCATAGCTTTTGCGCACATCGCGCAGCGTTAGACTGGACATTTTTGCTCCATTTCAGAAATTTCGCGCCGCAGGGTTTCGGCGAAAATCGGGAAGGTTTGTGGCAAGTCGCCCCATAAGCGCGGGCTGGTCACAAATTCATCTGTGCCCAGCAGGGCGCGCAGTGCGTCCCAGCTGGGTTCGACATAGTCAAAGGGTATTTTTCCAGCCTCGACATGGCGGGCAAAGACATACCAACTGGCGATGGATCGGATGGTATGTATGGGCAAAGTGCCCAAGGCCAAACAGCCCGCCAAAGTGGGGCGAATAAAGATGGGAAACTTGGCCATTCCGTCGGCGCTGATGCGGGCCACCGTATCGCCAATGGCCATATTGCCAAAACGACGCGTGATATTGGCCAGATAGTCCTGCTTAGAAAACGGCAAATCAAGCGTTAGGGCGGGCAAAACCTCGCCCGTCTCGAAGGCGTGAAAATGGGCAAGCAGATGCGGCTGGCGCATGGCGGCATCAAATGTCACCACCCCATCCAACGCCGCCAGATAGACCAATGCGGTGTGCCCGCCGTTCAGAATGCGGATTTTGGTTTCCTCATACGGATCGACATCATCGGTCACAGTCACGCCAACGCTGGCCAAATCGGGCATCGGGGCAAGGGACGTTTCCTGCAAAACCCATTGGATAAAATCTTCCGCCATGATCGGGGCGCTGACAGTATCGCCGATAAGCGCTGTCATTTCATCGGCTAGGCTGGCGGGGCTGCGCGGTGTGATACGATCGACCATCGAACAGGGGAATGCCGCGTTCGCCTCGACCCACTGGGCCAAGTCATCATCCCCGCAGGCGCGCAGATAGGCCAGCAGATTGCGGCGCAGCATTTTGCCATTTTGGCGGATGTTATCGCAGCAGGCGATGGTGATGGGCGCGCCTGTGGCGGCAACACGCGCGGCCAGTGCAGCGCGCAGATAAGCGTAAACGCTGTGCGCAGGCCCGCCGCGCAACTCGGTTGCGATGACATCATCGGCCACATTCAGCGCGCCGTGCGGGTCTGTGTAATAGCCGCTTTCGGTGACTGTGATGGTCACCAAATGCACCGATGCCCGCGCCAGCAGCGCTTCTGCGTCGCGGCCGGCATTGGCCCAATCGGCAAAATGCACGTGGCAGCGCACGCGGCGCAAGGCCACTTCACCCTCGGCCGAAATAGATTTCAGAAAATAGCCGTCATGACGGGCAATATCTTGGGCCGCGGCCAAAAGCTGCGGCGTCTCGCTTTGGCGCAGGTTGACAGCGGCAACGCCCCAGCGCAAATCGCCGCTGGCCTGCATATAATCGTCCAAATACACCGATTGATGCGCGCGGTGAAAGGCCCCAAAGCCCAAATGAACCACCCCAATTTGGCAGGCGTCTTTGTTATAGTCGGTCGCATAGATGGATGTACTGCGCGCGGTCGTCATTCTTAGGTCTCCGAGGTTGGCAACAGGTCTTTGCGGGCCGCGTCGCGGTAAGCTGAAGGCGTCATGCCTTTGTGGCGCCGAAAATGGCGGTTAAAATTTGCAAGGCTTTTAAAGCCTGCGTCTTGGGCGATGGTGATGATCTGATCATCGCTGGCATAGAGGCGCGCGCAGGCTTGGCCGACGCGGATAAGGTTCAAAAACTCGATAAACCCATGCCCTGTAAAGGCCTGAAAATTGCGGCTAAAGGTGATTTCCGTCATGCTGGCCATTTTCGCCGCTTGGGCCACGGTTAGCTCTTCATCGAAAAATTTGGTCACATGATCGACCACTTGTGCGATGCGGGCATGTTTGCCGCCCCCCAAGGGTTGCATCAGCTTAACAACCGACAGCGTGCGCTTTTCGGCATGTTCATTCAGCCGCACTAAGAAACGGACAAAGGCCAAAATCCGCTCTGCCCCGCGGCTTTCGCGGATGGCTTCCATATGGCCGCGCGCAAAGGTGGGGTTGAACCCTTCAAACAAAATACCCGACTGCGCCAGTTGCAGCATCTTCAGCACTTGGGAAAATTCGGGGAATCCTTCGGCCAGTTTTTGCACCGACTCGTGGCTGAACTGTACCAGCATATCGCGCACGGCCACAGGTTCGTGCCAGACCTGATCGGTCATCCATGTATGGGGCAAATTGGGGCCAGTTAAAAACAAATCCCCTGGCCCAAAATCGCCAATGTAATCGCCCACAAAAGCCTTGCCGCGCGTTTCGACCATCAGATGCAATTCGTATTCTTCATGCGCGTGCCAACGGCACAACTCGGACGGCCAGCCATGTTGCAGATACCGAATAGACCGCGTGCTGCGATCTACTTTTTCGATTTCTGGTTCAATGATCGACACTGGGCTACCTCAGCACATTGCCGCCATCAACGCCGATGGTTTGGGCCGTCATATAGGCAGACTGATCGCAGGCCAGAAAAACGGCAGCGCGGGCCACATCTTCGGGCGCGCCCATATGGCCCAAGGGCACGGCAAGACCCACTTCGCGTTTCTTTTGGCCAATGGCCTTACCCTCAAACTTGGCAAACAGCGCATCAACCGAGGCCCACATGGGCGTGTCAATCACACCTGGGCTGATGGCATTCACCCGCACCTTGTGGGGGGCAAGAGCAAGCGCGGCAGATTGGGTATAGCTGATGACAGCCGCTTTTGTGGCGCAGTAATGGGCCACCAGCGCCTCGCCGCGATGGCCCGCTTGGCTGGCCATGTTGATGATCGACCCGCGCTTACCATTGGCCACCATTGATTTGGCAGCCGCCTGCATCACGGCGTAAAAGGCACGCACATTGACGCCGAACAAAAGATCATATTGCGCCAGATCCCCCGCCTCTAGCACCGAACCCATGCCGAAAATGGCGGCATTGTTGAACAGGATGTCGGGCTTTACTTCGGCAATCCATGCGCAGCAGGCGTCCAGATCGGTTGCGTTCAGCAAATCAATACGCCGATAGGTGGCGGGCCCGTCAAAGCTGTCAGCCATATCGGTGGCATAAACCGTTGCGCCAAGGGCCGCAAAATGGGCGACGGTGGCCGCCCCAATGCCGCCGCACGCGCCTGTGACAAAGGCGATCTTACTGCTAAGGTCGGTGGGGGCGGGATTAAAGGTCATTTGACTGCTCCGAATGTTAGGCCTTGAACAAGCTGCTTTTGGCAAAACCAGCCAAGCACGATGATGGGGGCAACGGCGGCCGTGGATACGGCGGATAGGCGGCCAAAGAACAGCCCTTCGGGCGCGCGGTTACCTTCGATCAGCTTGGACAAGGTGGCCGCGTCAATCGTGGTTAGGCGCACTGTCCAATAGGCTTCGTTCCAGCAAAAGATAAAGGTAAGCAGCGCGGTTGACGCAATGCCGCCCCATGCCAACGGGATCAAGATATCCTTAATCTCACCCCACGTGGTAACGCCGTCCATCTTGCCCGCTTCGATGATTTCTTTGGGAATTTCTTTGAAATAGGTGAACAGCATCCAAATCACGATGGGCAGATTGATCAGGCACAGCACAAGGATCACCAGAAAATGCGTGTCGTAAATCCCAAGGAAATTCTTGGTCAAGAACGTCATCGGATACAGCACCGCAGCGGCTGGCAGCATTTTGGTCGACAGCATCCAGACCAAAATATCCTTGGTCTTGGCGCTGGGATCAAAGGCCATGGCATAGGCGGCAGGTATGCCGACAATCAGCGAGATCATCGTGGCAAAAACCGACGTGATCGCCGAATTGGTGGCAAAGCGCCAATAATCATAGTTCTGCGCCATGTTGACATAGTTTTCCAACGTTGGCGTGAAAAACAGCAAATGCTCGGGCTTGACCGCATCGGCATCGGTTTTAAAGCTGGTGAACACCATCCAAAAAATCGGAAAGAAGAACACGATTGCGACAGCCCATGCCAGCGCGGGCCAAATCAAATGCCCCAATTTGGAACGGTCGGTTACTGCGGCCATAATTCTGCCCCCTAATCCATCAGGCTTTTGCCAATCATCCGCAGCAAAAAGATTGCGACGATGTTGGCAAGAATAACAGCGAAAATCCCCGTGGCGCTGGCCGCGCCAATGTTGTTCGAGGCGAATTCACCAATAAGATACGGCAAGTTTGTATTGCCATTGCCACGGCTGACAATTTCAATTTCGGCATAAAGCGACAGATGAAAAATTGACTGAATCATCACCACAATCGCAATCGGGCGGGCCAAATGCGGCACGGTTAGGTTGATAAACCGCGACCACGCACTGGCCCCGTCCAAAATAGCCGCCTCTTTTTGCGATTCATCTTCCGACTGAAGCGAGGTCATAAAGATCAGCACGGCAAAGGGTGTCCACTGCCATGTGACCATCATAATCACCGCATAGGCCGAGGTTTGCGCCGCGCGGAAGCTGATTGGTTCTAACTGGGGCCATAGCGCAAAGAAATGGCCCAAAATCGGAAAGTCGCGCAGCCCATCAACCATGGAATTCATCGCGCCAACGGCAATGCCTTGCAGGCCCAGAACAGGGTCAAGGATCATGTTAATCCAGAGCACCGCGTTCACCGCAGGCATCACGAAAAACGGTGAAATCAGCAAAACCCGCACAATACCGCGCCCCGCAAAGCTGCGGTTGATCAGCATCGCAATGGCAAGGCCCAGAATAACCGTCAGCACCAAAATGCTGCATACAATCATCAGGCTGTTGGCAATGGCGACCCAAAAATCATCATTTTCCAAGACATATTGGAAATTCCCCAAGCCGCGCCAATTGGAAAGGCTGGGCGTTGTCCATTCGGGGCGGTTCGAACTGTTCAGCACATAGCGGATCAGCGAAAAGAAAATCGTCATGCTAAGCGGGACGATCATCCACACCAAAAGCAGCGCGACAGCGGGCGCTTGCAATAATCTGGGGATCATTCGGTTCGCCATAATGCACACCTTTGTGACGCGAATTCTGTCCTGTGGATGTTAGGCACATCCAAGCCCACGTCTAGCCCCATCTGGGGCGCTGTGGAACGGAAAGGCCCGGTGTTTTGCACCGGGCCCCCCGCTTAACCCTTGGGAGGATTAGTAGTAACCAGCTTCCGACATGATCTTGTCAGCAGCGGCTTGTGCTGCGGCCAAAGCCTCGTCTACGGTTTTTGCGCCCGACAAAGCGGCTGCGATTTCTTGTGCTACTGCGCCGCCAACCTCTGGGAATTCAGGGATAGCTGCGAATTGCACGCCGACGTATGGCTTGATGTCGGTAGCCTCTGGTGCGGCTGACTGGATCGCTGCAATTTCAGCGGCTGCGAAAGGTGCAGCAGCTTGGAATTCTGGCGATGCATAGGTCGAGGTGCGTGTGCCCGTTGGAACCGATTTCCAGCCAAAGTCAGGATGTGCTGCAACTGCGG
>JAIXVS010000022.1 GCA_027482795.1 Rhodobacter sp. | reverse complement strand
GGCGCACATGCCTTCGCCCGCAAAGGGGGGCATCAGATGGGCCGCATCGCCGCCAATCATGCAGCGGCCCTTGGCCCAAGTTTTCGCCCAGCGCGATTGGAAACGATACACCGCGCTGCGTTCCAGTTCGGCGTTATCGGGGGTCACACCCCAAGTGGCCAGCAATTCCCACGCCTTTTCAGGGGTTTGCATTTGGGCAGGCGTTTCGCCTTCCAGCAGCATATACTCCCACCGGCGGCGCGGCGGGCCTTTAGGGTCTGGGCCAGGGCCTCCTGGCACAATCGTTGTGGGGCGCGCAGGATCGCACAGCTGCCACTGCGCAGGTTCGGGCGCGCGGGCCGCGACATAGTCATATTTCATAATCATATCGAGGATCAGCCAATCAAAGAAATAGCCTTTATCCTCATTCTCGATCCCCAAAGCATTGCGCACAAAGCTGTTGGCCCCATCACAGCCCGCCAGAAACTTGGCGCGGATGGTGCGGGTTTCGTCGGTTGTGGGCTTTTCTTCAGGGGTGCGTTGAATGCTCAGTGTCACGCCATTGTCGTCTTGCGCCAAAGTCTTGCCAACAAAGCCGCGCAGAATGGTGACGCTGGGCTGGTTTGCGGCAATTTGCAAAAAGCGGCGCTCCATCATAGGTTGGTTGAACCAATAGCGCACGCGCCAGCCGCTGGCCGACTGGCTTTGCCAATCCACGATAGACAGGTTCTTGCGGTCGCGGTTTTTCCAATAATACAACTCGTCATGGTAGCTGATCGCGGGGTCGTTTTCCGAATCCATGCCCAAGGTCGCCAAGATGCGGGCGATTTCGTGGTAATAGGTCACGGCCCCGGGCAGGTCGTAATGCGTGCTCCACCGTTCGACCAGCGTCACCTTCTTGCCACGCTGCCCTAGCAAAATCGCCAAAAGCGTGCCCACAGGCCCCGCGCCTACAATCGCCACATCGCAATCAAACGCCGTTTTATCAGCCAAAGCTGTCATGTCATTCCCCCCAGCAAATCGCGCGCCGTTGATGCGGCGCTGCAGGCTCCTCCAGCCCGTTTAGGTGACAGTGTCGCAAAAATGAATGTCAGTCAAGTTTGATTATTAGTCACAAAAGAGGCGGTGTTGACACAGCACCCTGCCGAAATCTGGTGGCAAAGGTTTACTTTTCATGGGCTTATCTGAAGTTAATGGCTTTGCTGTCACGATTCTGTTGCGAGCGCGCCCAAAAATGAATATCCCTCAGTTCCGAATCGAGGGCAAAATGACCAGTGAAAACCCACCCGTGATCGAGGGGCGAGTCGCCCGCAGACAGGCGCGCAATCGCGCGGCGCTGATTGATGCGGCGCGGCTCATCATGTCGCAAAAGGGCATCGATGCTGCCACCATGTCTGAAATTGCCGAGCTGGCTGATGTGGGGGCAGGCACAGTCTACAACTATTTCAAATCTAAGGACGATTTGGCCGTGGCAGTTCTGGAACATCTGATGTTCGAACTGGCGCTGAAAATCGAAAAGGTGACAAACACCTTTACCGATGCGGGGCAAGTTTATGCCTTTGGCCTGCGCACGGTGATCGACACGGCCACGGGTGATTTGCGCTGGCGACAGCTGCTGAACCGTTCGGAAGTCATGGCCAATGCCATGTTTCGCCAGATGGGCCCCTTTGCGATTCGCGATTTGGAAAACGCCACCAAAGCAGGGCGGTTTCGGGTGACGGACGCGCCCTTGGTCTGGACTATGGCGACCCATGCCATTGTGGGCGTGGCGCTGGCTGTGACCACCGACGAGCTGCCGCAATCAGCCATCGAGGAATGCGTGGTGCGGCTTTTGTGCATGACGGGAATCGGTTTGGACGAGGCATTGGACCTTGCCCATCGCGACCGCCCTGACCTGGCGGCGCAATAATTCATAACCTTCTCAACGGTTTGTAAGGCAATTTCTGCTCCCTCGCAGAATTGTTTGACCTAGCGCGGTTTTGCCTATATCTAAATATGATACCTTGTATCGATAAGCGATACCTCTTTGGGAGGAGAGATCATGTTGCTAACCGCCAAGCTTTTGCTGACTGTGGCCACCTTGGGCTATAGCGCCATTCCAAGCCTGTTCGATTTTAATGAAAGCCATGCCACCAACCCTTCTTGGACGGGTCATGCGCGGTATCACGTTATTTGGCAGGTCTCGTCCTATAACCTGATCGCTGTGTTGGCGCTGGTGCTGACTTGGACGGCAGGCGAAAATGCGGCCCAGCTTTGGGTGCCTGTACTGCTGGCCTTATTCGCCTATGCGGGGTTTTGGATTGCCAATGTCACCCGCCCCATCTACGGCGGCGTGCTGCAAGATGCGGTCAACGGCGTGCCTGAATTTCATTACAACATCTTTGGGTGGAAGTTTTCGCTGGATGCCAATGTGTCTCTGTTCACCCCAGCCACGGCGATCACTCTGGTCGGGCTATATCTGGTCGCCCGCTTGAACGGGGCGATCTGACATGCTGTCCGATGCCGAACGCCAAGCCGCGACCGAAGCTATTTTGCAGGCCGAGCGCAGCCTGATCCCCTGTGTGCAGCCGTCCAAACAGTGGCCTGCGATGGAACTCGATGATGCCTATGACGTGCAGCGGCGCTGGGCTGCGGCGCGCATTGCCCAAGGGGCCAAGGTGGTGGGCCGCAAAATCGGCCTGACCAGCCGCGCGATGCAGATGGCATCGAAAATGACAGAACCCGATTACGGCGTGATCTTGGATGACCGCTTGTTCAAAGACGGCGCGCGGATTGAGGCTGGCCTGTTCATCAAGCCGCGTTTGGAAACCGAGTTGGCCTTTGTCATGGGGCAGGATTTGCAAGGCGCAGGCTGCCAAATGCACGATGTTTTGCGCGCCACCGAATATGTCACACCCGCGCTGGAAATCATCGACTATCGCACCGAAGTGCCGCGTGCGATTGTCGATACAATTGCCGACAACGCGGCCTATGGAGCCATCGTTCTGGGCGGGCGGATTTTCCGCCCCTTTGACACCGATATCCGCTGGATCGGCGCGACCTTGTCCAAGAATGGCGTGATTGAGGAAACGGGCGTTTCAGCGGCGATTATGGGCCATCCTGCGGCGGGTGTGGCGTGGCTGGTCAACAAACTCGCCGCCTTGGGCGATGGTTTGAAAAAGGGTGATATCGTGCTGGGAGGATCCTTTACGCGACCAATTGATATTGCCAGCGGCGATGTGGTCTTTGCCGATTACGGCCCGTTCGGGTCTATCGGCCTGTCCTTTGCGTGAGTCGGGCATGATCCAGAACGCCTTCAAAGCCGCGCTTGGCAAAGGCAAATGCCAGTTTGGTCTTTGGACAACGCTGTCGACATCCTTTGCCGTTGAAGTGGTGGCGGGGGCGGGGTTTGATTGGCTGTGCCTTGACACCGAACACAGCCCCGCCGATCCACTGACGGTTCTGCCGCAATTACAATGCCTTGCGGGCTATCCCTCTGTGTCGGCGATGGTTCGGCCTGCCGCAAATGACGCCGTGCTGATCAAGCGGTTTTTGGACCTAGGGGCGCAGACCCTGCTGATCCCGATGGTCAATTCGGCAAATGAGGCACGCGCCGCAGTTGCCGCCACGCGCTATGCGCCTGCTGGGATACGCGGGGTTTCGGCCCTAACGCGCGCCACGCAATTTGGGCGGATCAAGGGCTATTTCGATGCAGCCGCAATGCAGATTTGCACCATTGCGCAGATTGAAACGGCCCAGGCCTTGGCCGCCATCGAAGATATCGCCGCAGTAGACGGCATCGACGCGCTGTTCATCGGCCCTGCCGATTTGGCGGCCTCGCTGGGCTATGGCGCGCGACAGCAGGATGACGGGCTGCGGGGCGAAGTGCTGCAGCCCATCGCGCGGATTAAGGCGGCAGGAAAACCTGCGGGCTTGCTTACGGGCGATCC
>JAIXVS010000181.1 GCA_027482795.1 Rhodobacter sp. | reverse complement strand
CTTCGGGATAGATCACATCCAGCCCGCCCGCCTGCACAGCAATCGTGCCCGTGCCCAGCGCCGCCTCATGCGCCGCCGCATCAATTCCGCGCGCAAGCCCAGATACCACCACTTGGCCCGCAGCCCCCAAACCCACCGCCAGCGATTTCGCCATCCGCAGCCCAAGGCTAGACGCATTGCGCGCGCCCACCAGCGCCACGGCAGGGCGCGTCAGCAAATCCAGATTGCCCAGCGCCCACAAAATGGGGGGCGCATCCGCCATATCCATCAGCGCCGCAGGATAGGCCCCCTGCCCCCAGGCCAGCAACCGCGACCCCATCTTGGCACCCTTCGCCGCCTCGGCGCGCACCACGCCCAGCGGGCAAATCTGGTAATTCTCCAGCCCCGCCGCCGCCGCAATGTCAGGCAGCGCCGCCAGCGCCGCCGCCGCACTGCCATGTTCGCGCATCAGCCGATGAAATGTCGCAGGCCCCACGCGGCGACTGCGGGCCAGTTGCAGCCACTCTAGCGCATCCGCTGGCAGATCATCGCCCTTTTGCCGCATACCACTCACCATTCAGAATCACCGCATGTCACCGCGCCCAACCCTGCGCCCTTCAGGGTTAACAAAGAATTAACGTCCTTCCTCGCTCTACAAATATCCCGCTACCTGCGCGCTTGCGCGCAGGCTTGGGATAGGATTTGGCCCCTTCGCCAAATCCGTAAGGGGGCGCGCAGCCCCCTTTGGACGCTGGACCAATTGGCGCTATTACCCATCCAAAACTGGCCCTAAAGAATTGATGCAAATCCGCTGCCAAACCTGTATAGTTTGATCAAATCCACCTCATCCCAAAGGTTTGCCATGACCACCGCCCTGAAAAACGCCGAAGTCGCCCGCCGCCGCACTGATGCCATCTCGCGCGGGGTGGGGGTGCAGACAGAGATTTACGTCGACCGCGCCGTAAATTCCGAAGTTTGGGATATCGAAGGCAACCGTTATATCGACTTTGCCGCAGGCATTGCCGTGGTCAACACAGGCCATTGCCACCCGAAGGTTATGGCCGCTGTCACCGAACAAATGTCGCGCTTCACCCACACCTGCCACCAAGTGCTTCCCTATGAAAATTACGTCCGCTTGGCCGAACGCCTGAATGCCGCCGTTCCGGGCGATTTCCCTAAGAAAACCGTGTTTGTCACCACAGGCGCAGAGGCCGTCGAAAACGCGATCAAAGTCGCGCGCATCGCCACAGGCCGCAACGCCGTCATCGCCTTTGGCGGCGCATTTCATGGCCGCACCATGATGGGCATGTCGCTCACGGGCAAGGTTGACCCCTATAAAAAGGGCTTCGGCGCGATGATGCCCGATGTCTACCACGTGCCCTTCCCGCAAGATGTGCATGGGATTTCCACTGATGACGCGATGGCAGGCATCACCAAGCTGTTCAAAGCTGATCTTGACCCATCGCGCGTGGCAGCCATCATCTTTGAACCCGTCCAAGGCGAAGGCGGCTTTTACCCCGCGCCAAAGGACCTTGTCCGCGCCATCCGCGCGCTGTGCGATGAACATGGCATCGTCATGATCGCGGATGAGGTGCAAACAGGTTTCGCCCGCACGGGCCATATGTTCGCGATGGAAGGCTACGGCGTCGCCGCCGATATCACCACCATGGCCAAGGGCTTGGCTGGCGGGCTTCCCCTTGCCGCACTCACAGGCAAAGCCAGCTTGATGGACGCCTCCCACGCAGGCGGGCTGGGCGGCACCTATGGCGGCAACCCCATCGGCATCGCCGCCGCCAATGCTGTGCTGGACGTGATCGAGGAAGAACAGCTTTGCGCACGCGCCAATGAACTGGGCGGGCGGCTGAAACAACGGCTAGAAGCCATCCGCTCCACCACTCCCGAAATCGTCGATATTCGCGGGCCGGGGTTCATGGTCGCGGTCGAATTTGCCAACCCATCCAACCACGTGCCCGACGCAGGCTTTACCCAGCGCGTTCGGATCGAGGCACAAAAGCGCGGGCTGATCCTGCTGACCTGCGGCGTCTACGGCAACGTCATCCGCTTCCTTGCTCCCATCACCATCCCCGACGCCCACTTTGCCGAAGCGATGAATATTCTAGAGGCATCGGTGGCTGCCGCGCGGGTGTAGGTTACGCCAATGTAAGGTGCGTGCAGCCGCGCACCTTACACGCAACCAAACCCCCTACACCCCAAGCCCCGTCTCCCCCAGCACCCCCGCATCCCGCGCGCGCAGCTCTTCGTCAAACGCGGCAACCGACAAATCCACCGCCCAGCCCAAACCCGCCAGTGCCGCGCTGGGGTCAAACCCGCTCTCATCCAGCACCCCCAGCGCGCGCAATGCCGCCGCCTGCTGCAATGTCAGCCGTTTCACCCGCTCAACCATCTGCGCCACCATCGCAGGATCGCGCGCAATATCCGCCATCACCGCCATTTGCGCCATGCGCGCGGGGCCGTGGCGGGGGGGGGCTTTGAACTGGGGCTCGCGCACCCGCCGCAGCAGTTTCAGCGCGTAATGCAGCGGCGTGATCCCATCGAAATGGCGCAAAAAGGCGCGGCTGCCCACCGCGCCCTCAGGGGAATTTTGCGGCGCATTCAGCGGCGCATGGATGCACATCTGCAACCCCCGCCCCACCCGAAAGGCCGATTTGCCAATCGCATGGCCCGTCATTCCCTGACGATAAAACCCCACATCATCGCCATAAATCTGCGGCCCGTTTTTGCCAAAATTCGGCACGGGCAGGCGGAAGACCCCATCAAAAATCCGCCCCTGCACCATGCCCGCAGGCAGCACCCTCTCGCGCACGGGAATGCGCATGAATGTCACACCCTCGCCCAGCGCAGCCAAATCCGCCGCCAAATCCGCCCCGCTGGACAAAAACTCGTCGCAGTCTATCGACACAATCCAATCGGCGGGCGTGCTCTCATACACCTGCCGCGCGTTTTCCTTTTGCCGCCCCACATGCAGGGGCGGGCGTTTCTTGCGGGCCGATGCCAGCCAATACTCATCCGTGCACAGCGTCACCTTCACACCCGCAACCCCCGCCAGCGCGTCCTGCACCGCAGGGTTTGGGCGGTCTAAATACAAATGCAAACAGCGCGGCCCTAATGAGAGCGTATGCGCAACAAAGGCCAGCACCAGTGGGGCAGGCTCGTCCACCGTAGCGACCACATCCCAAACTGGCCCCGCCGTTACAGCCGCATCCATCTTGCGCCCTTTTCTGCCCCGATCCCACGCTAAGCCGCTTTTCCCCCGCGTTCAAGCGGCGCGCAAACTGCGACAATCTGTCAACCTGCAAATTTGTGATCACACGAAAAAATTACGTGATCACAAATGTCGCTTTTCCGCCAATTCTCTGCATTTGGTGTTTTGCGCTGCCCGAAATCTATGTCAAAGCAGCCGCAAATTCCAGCCAGATCGGACATGCACATGAACATCCACGAATATCAGGCCAAGGCACTTTTGCGCAGCTACGGCATTCCTGTTTCCGATGGCCGCCCCGTCACGCGCGCCGAAGATGCCAAAACCGCTGCGGGCGAACTTGACGGCCCGCTTTGGGTGGTTAAGGCGCAAATCCACGCTGGCGGGCGCGGCAAGGGCAAGTTTAAAGAACCCGAAGCGGGCGAAAAGGGCGGCGTGCGCCTTGCCCGTTCGGTCGAAGAGGCTGCCGAATTTGCCAAGCAAATGCTGGGCCGCACCCTTGTCACCGTGCAAACGGGCCCCGCAGGCAAGCAGGTTAACCGCATTTATATCGAAAACGGCAGCGATATTGCCCGCGAATTGTATCTGGCCATGCTGATCGACCGCGCCACCTCGCGCATCTCGTTCGTTGTGTCCACTGAAGGCGGCATGTCGATTGAAGACGTCGCCCACGACACCCCAGAAAAGATCATCAACTTCGAAGTTGACCCCGCCACGGGCCTGTCCGATTTCCATGGCCGCCGCGTGGCCTTTGCCTTGGGGCTGGAAGGCGCGCAGGTTAAGCAGTGCGTCGCCATCGTGAAGAACATGTACCGCCTCTTCATCGAAAAAGATGTCGAGATGATGGAGATTAACCCCCTTGTCGTGATGACCGATGGCAACCTGAAACTGCTGGACGCGAAATTCAGCTTTGACGGCAACGCCATGTACCGCCACCCCGATATCGCCGCCCTGCGCGATGAGACGGAAGAAGACCCGAAGGAACTGGCGGCATCGAAATTCGATCTGAACTACATCGCGCTGGACGGCGAAATCGGCTGCATGGTCAACGGCGCGGGCCTTGCCATGGCGACGATGGATATCATCAAACTTTACGGGGCCGAACCTGCCAACTTCTTAGACGTGGGCGGTGGGGCTACCAAGGAAAAGGTCACGGAAGCCTTCAAAATCATCACCTCTGACCCCAACGTCAAAGGCATCTTGGTCAACATCTTCGGCGGCATCATGCGCTGCGATGTGATCGCCGAGGGCGTTCTGGCTGCAGTGAAAGAAGTCGGCCTAAAGGTGCCGCTGGTTGTCCGCCTTGAGGGGACGAACGTGGAACTGGGCAAAGACATCATCCGCAATTCGGGCCTGAATGTGATTGCGGGGGATAATCTGTCCGACGCGGCGCAGAAGATCGTGAAGGCTGTGAAAGGGTAAAGCGCCGATGACATACCTGCCCCGCAGCCTTCACGGCTTTGTTGGCCTTACCGCCTTGATTTGGCTGGCCGCCCCCATGGCCCACGCCCAAGACAGCACGGTTGCAGATGCGCTGGCCCGTGTGCCCGCCGTGGCCGCGCCTGTTTTGGCCCATTCCGATGCTATGGCCCGTGTCACGGGGGCCATGGCGGTCTGCACTTTGGCCGTCAGCGATCCCAAAGCCGCCGCAACCCTGCTGCAAGATGCAGGCTGGCTGGCCCAACCCGCCGAGGCGGGCGAGGTGATTTTTGCCGATACCGCCGATGCCGCCACCTTTGCAACAATGGCAGATCAGGGCGGCGAATGCAGCGTCAGCACCACCGTGTCAGGCACGGCAGATGTGATGAAGAATTTCTTCGACACCACCGACGCGCTGGGTTGGCCACCGTTCGAGTGGGCCGATGACAGCGGCCAAGGCTGCCTAACCGCCACCCTAGACGCCGCCCTTGCCGTGGCGATCACAGGCGCAAATGGCACCTGCCCGTCGCCAGACACCGCCACCATCACCTTCACTGCCCCGCAATAACCACATCAGGCACCTCTTATGCGTAACCTTCTTGTTTCAACCGCCACCCTTTTCGCCCTGTCTGGCGCAGCCATGGCCAATCCTGCCGAAGAAATGGAAATTGGCATGGCCGCGTGCCTCTATAACGGCGGCGATGCACAATCCGTCTATGATTCTCTGGTCGAATTCGGCTGGGATGGCGACGCCGATGACGAGGCGGGCGTTGGCTATATCTACCCCGAAGGCAGCGAAAACACCGTGCTGACCGTCGCCTTGGACGGATCGTGGTGCAATGTCGAAAGCTTTGTCCAAAGCAGCGAAGACAGCGCGATGCAACTGCTCGGCCTGATCGAGGGCGACGGCGGCAATTACGATGTCAGCTATGACAAGGATGAAATGGGCTGCACCCAATTCGGCCTTGGCGATGGCTGGAAGGTCACCGTCCTGTCAGGTGGCCAAGACCCAATTTGCGGCGCAGAAGATAACAGCGCCGTGCGCTTTGAATTTCCGATAGAATAGGCGCAGCCCGCGCCTGTTTTCAAACCGAACGCACAAAGGAACGCCCCAGATGGCCGTACTCGTCAACGAAAACACCCGCCTCATCTGCCAAGGCTTTACGGGCAGCCAAGGCACTTTCCATTCGGAACAGGCCATTGCTTACGGCACCAAAATGGTCGGCGGCGTGACCCCTGGCAAAGGCGGCTCGCAGCATTTGAACCTGCCCGTGTTTGATTCCGTGCACGAGGCGCGGGCCAAAACGCAGGCCAATGCAACCGTCATCTATGTGCCGCCGCCCTTTGCAGCGGATTCGATTTTGGAAGCGATCGACGCCGAAATGGAGCTGATCGTTTGCATCACCGAAGGTATCCCCGTGCTGGATATGATGAAGGTCAAACGCGCCATCCAAAACAGCAAATCGCGCCTCATCGGCCCCAACTGCCCGGGCGTCATCACGCCTGACGCCTGCAAAATCGGCATCATGCCGGGGCATATCCACCGCCGTGGCTCGGTTGGTGTTGTCTCCCGCTCTGGCACCCTGACGTATGAGGCGGTTAAGCAAACCTCCGACCTTGGCCTTGGCCAATCCACCGCTGTGGGCATCGGCGGCGATCCGATCAAAGGCACCGAACATATCGACGTGCTCGAGATGTTCTTGGCCGATCCTGAAACCAAATCCATCATCATGATTGGCGAAATTGGCGGCAGCGCCGAAGAAGACGCCGCGCAATTCTTGGCTGATGAGAAAAAGCGCGGCCGCTGGAAACCCACCGCAGGCTTTATCGCAGGCCGCACCGCCCCCGCTGGCCGACGCATGGGCCACGCTGGCGCGATTGTCTCGGGCGGCAAGGGCGATGCGGAATCGAAAATCGAAGCGATGAAACGCGCAGGCATCGTGGTGGCCGACAGCCCAGCGGGCTTGGGCGAGGCTGTGATGAAGGCGATCAAGGGCTAACGATGGATGTGCAAAGCACCATCGTCACGGTAATCAAGCGAACCCTCACCTTTAATGGCAGGGCATCGCGAGGTGAGTTCTGGTGGTATGTATTTGCGGTAGTGTGCGCAAATTCTTTGCTTACACTGCTAGCAAGCCTAACGATAGCATTACTAAGTCTTGAAACGATCGGTCTGGTGTTTCTCAACTTGTTTTCTTTTCTCATTTCAGCGAAATGGATCGTGGCACTTCCCCTTTTTTCTGCTGGGTCACGACGCTTTCATGACATCGGCAAAGGCACTTGGCTGTACTTTGCTTTGCTTATTGCAGTATTGCCAATATGGAAAATGTTTTATTACAATTTAGGTATATCAATATTGTCTTTTGAAGTCACACAGGCAATCCGCGTATTGGCGGGAATGAGTCTACTGGCAGTGTGCATCTTGCCGTCACAACCCGGTACCAACAAATACGGCCCCAACCCAACCGAGGCATCCCCATGACCGAAGCAACCCCCAACGCCCAATTCCGCGCCGCCTCTTTCCTTGATGGGGCCAACGCCGATTACATCGACCAAATGGCCGCGCGTCACGCCGCCGACCCGTCATCGGTTGATGCTGCTTGGGCCGCTTTCTTTGCCGAATTGAACGAGCCTGCCGCCAATGCCCGCGCACAGGCGCAAGGCCCGTCTTGGGCGCGCGCCGATTGGCCGCCGCAGCCCACAGGGGACACGATGGGCGCACTTACAGGCGAATGGCCCGCCGCCCCCGATGCCAAGGGCGCGGCGAAAAAGATCACCGAAAAAGCCGCAGATAAGGGTGTGGCCCTGACGGACGAACAGCTACAACGCGCCGTGCTGGATTCCATCCGCGCCATCATGATCATCCGCGCCTACCGCATTCGTGGCCATTTGGCCGCCGATCTTGACCCGCTGGGCATGGCCCCCAAAACCCCGCAGCCCGAACTTGACCCCGCATCCTACGGCTTTACCGAAGCCGACATGGATCGCCCGATTTTCATCGACAATGTGCTGGGCCTAACCCACGCTTCGATGCGCCAAATCATCGACATCGTGAAACGCACCTATTGCGGCACCTTCGCGCTGCAATACATGCACATCTCTGACGCCGCGCAGGCCGCTTGGCTGAAAGAACGCATCGAAGGCTACGGCAAAGAAATTCAATTCACCCGCGAAGGCCGCCGCGCGATCCTGAATAAATTGGTCGAGGCGGAGGGGTATGAAAAATTCCTGCACGTCAAATACACAGGCACCAAGCGGTTCGGCCTGGATGGGGGCGAGGCGCTGATCCCCGCGATGGAAGCCATCATCAAACGCGGCGGCGCAATGGGTGTGAAAGAGATCATCGTCGGTATGCCCCACCGTGGCCGCCTAAACGTGCTGGCCAACGTCATGCAAAAACCCTATCGCGCGATCTTTAACGAATTCCAAGGCGGCAGCTATAAACCCGAAGATATCGACGGGTCGGGCGATGTGAAGTATCACCTTGGGGCCTCCAGTGACCGCAGCTTTGACGGCAACGAAGTGCACCTGTCGCTCACCGCAAACCCAAGCCACCTAGAGGCTGTGAACCCCGTTGTCATCGGCAAAGTCCGCGCCAAACAAGACCAACTCAATGACACCGACCGCACCAAGGTTCTGTCCGTGCTGCTGCACGGCGATGCCGCATTTGCAGGCCAAGGCGTTGTGGCCGAATGTTTTGGCCTGTCTGGCCTAAAGGGCCACCGCACAGGCGGCACCATCCATATCATCGTGAATAACCAAATCGGCTTTACCACCGCGCCCGCGTTTTCGCGCTCCAGCCCCTACCCCACCGACATCGCCCTTATGGTCGAAGCCCCTATTTTCCACGTGAACGGCGATGACCCCGAAGCCGTGGTTCACGCCGCCAAAGTCGCCACCGAATTCCGCCAAACCTTCCACAAAGACGTGGTTCTGGACATCTTCTGCTATCGCCGCTTTGGCCATAACGAAGGCGACGAGCCGATGTTCACCAACCCCGCGATGTACACCACCATCCGCAAACAAAAGACCACCTTGCAGCTGTACACCGAACGCTTGGTGAAAGACGGCCTTATCCCCGAAGGCGAGATCGAGGATATGAAAGCCGCCTTCCAAGCCAAGCTGAACGCCGAGTTTGAGGCGGGCAAAGACTATAAACCGAATAAGGCCGACTGGCTGGATGGCCGCTGGAAATCGCTGACCACCAAAGATTTGGACAATTACCAGCGCGGCGAAACTTGGATCAAACCCGAGACTTTGGCCGAGGTGGGCGCAGCCCTAACCCGCGTGCCCGAAGGCTTCGATCTGCACAAAACCGTCGCCCGCCAATTGGACGCCAAGAAAGAAATGTTCGCCACAGGCAAGGGTTTCGATTGGGCCACAGCCGAGGCGCTGGCCTTTGGCAGCCTAGCCGTCGAAGGCTTCCCCGTGCGCCTATCTGGCCAAGATTGCACCCGCGGCACCTTCAGCCAGCGCCATTCGGGCTGGGTCAACCAGACCACCGAAGAACGCCACTACCCCCTAAACCACATCCGCGCAGGCCAAGCCCGGTATGAGGTGATCGATTCCATGCTGTCGGAATACGCGGTGCTGGGCTTTGAATACGGCTATTCGCTGTCCGAACCCAACGCCCTAACCCTATGGGAGGCGCAGTTTGGCGATTTCGCCAACGGCGCGCAGATCATGTTTGACCAGTTCGTCAATTCGGGCGAATCCAAATGGCTACGCATGTCGGGCCTTGTCTGCCTTTTGCCCCACGGGTTTGAAGGCCAAGGCCCCGAACACTCCTCTGCCCGCCTTGAACGGTTCCTGCAAATGTCCGCGCATGACAATTGGATCGTTGCCAACGTGACCACCCCCGCCAATTACTTCCACATCCTGCGCCGCCAATTGCACCGCGATTTCCGCAAACCGCTGATCTTGATGACGCCAAAATCCCTGCTGCGCCACCCAATGTGCATCAGCAAGGCCGCCGATTTCACCGATGGCAGCACCTTCCACCGCCTGCTTTGGGATGATGCGCAAAAAGGTGTCTCAACCGTCACCCTAAAACCTGATGATAAAATCAAACGCGTGGTGATGTGCAGCGGCAAGGTCTACTACGACCTTCTGGCCGAACGCGATGCCAAGGGTCTGGACGATGTCTATATCCTACGCATCGAACAGCTGTACCCCGTGCCGACCGAACCGCTAAAGGTCGAACTTGCCCGCTTCAAAGGCGCAGAATTCATCTGGTGCCAAGAAGAGCCTAAAAACATGGGCGCATGGTCGCATATTGAACCCGAGATTGAACAAATCCTGTTGGCCGTGGGTGCCAAAAACACAAGGCCCAAATACGCAGGCCGCGTGGCCTCCGCATCGCCCGCTACGGGCCTTGCCTCCAAACACAAATACGAACAAACCGCCCTTGTCGAAGCCGCCCTTGGCCTTTCGCAATAACGCCTAAAAGGAGAGAAGAAATGACCGATGTAATGGTTCCCGCCTTGGGCGAATCCGTATCCGAAGCCACCGTTTCCACGTGGTTCAAAAAGGTGGGCGACACCGTCAAACAAGACGAAATGCTGTGCGAGCTGGAAACCGATAAAGTCTCGGTCGAGGTGCCTAGCCCCGCCGCAGGCATCCTTGCCGAAATCATCGCGCCCGAAGGCAGCACCGTGGGCCCCAACGCCCGCCTAGCCGTCGTCACCGCAGGCGCAGTGGGCGCAGCCCCCGCGCCCGCCCCCGCCGCAGCAGCCCCAACGCCCGCCGCAGCCCCCGCGGCCAAAGATGTCGAAAACGCCCCCGCCGCGAAAAAGGCCATGGCCGAAGCAGGCCTAACCCCTGCCCAAGTCACAGGCACAGGCCGCGATGGGCGCGTGATGAAAGAAGACGTGGCCGCAGCAGCAGCCGTCACCGCCGCCCCAAGCGCCGCCCCCGCGCCAGTCTCTATCCCGCGCGGCCCCGTTGCAGCGGATGACGCGGCGCGCGAAGAGCGCGTGAAAATGACCCGCCTGCGCGCCACCATCGCCCGCCGCCTGAAAGACGCGCAGAATACAGCCGCCATGCTGACCACCTATAACGAGGTGGACATGTCCGCCATCATGGCCTTGCGCAATGAATACAAAGACGTGTTCGAGAAAAAGCACGGCGTGAAACTGGGCTTTATGTCCTTCTTTGTCAAAGCCTGCACCCACGCCCTGAAAGAAATCCCCGAAGTGAACGCCGAAATTGACGGCCAAGATGTCGTCTACAAAAACTACGTCCATATGGGCGTGGCGGTGGGCACCCCGTCTGGCCTTGTCGTGCCCGTGCTGCGCGATGCAGATCAAATGGGCTTTGCCGCGATTGAAAAGAAAATCGCCGAACTGGGCATCCGCGCCCGCGATGGCAAACTGTCCATGGCCGAAATGCAGGGCGGTTCCTTCACCATCTCGAACGGCGGCGTCTATGGCTCGCTCATGTCCTCGCCCATCCTGAACCCCCCGCAATCGGGCATCTTGGGCATGCACAAGATCCAGGACCGCCCCGTCGTGGTGAACGGCCAGATCGTCATCCGCCCGATGATGTATCTCGCCCTCAGCTACGACCACCGGATCGTGGACGGCAAAGGCGCGGTGACCTTCCTCGTCCGCGTCAAAGAGGCACTGGAAGACCCGCGCCGGTTGCTGATGGACCTCTGATCCCGTGACCCGTCAGGCGCAAAGGGCAGCGCCCGACCCGACGGGGTGGGCAGGAAGCGCCCGCCCCCCCGAACTGATCGGCGGGGGCGGGGCGGGCGCTCCCCGGCGTTCCGCCGGGCGTGACCCCAATTTGAAAGCTGCGCGGAAATGACCCCCGAACTCACCGCCCTCGCCCTCGCGGGCCTGCTCCAGATGGTCCAGTTCGTCCTCTTCGCGGTCCCCGCGAACCTCGAACTTGGCACCCGCTACACCTCCTCCCCCCGCGACCGCGCGCCGGAACGCCCGCTCTCCACCCTCACGTCCCGCCTGCAACGGGCCATGAACAACCATTTCGAAGGGCTCATCCTCTTCACCCTCGCGGTCGTGGTCGTCACCCTCTCGGGCCAGACCTCCCCCCTCACCGCCACCCTCGCCTATACCTACCTGATCGCCCGCATCCTCTATGTGCCCGCCTATGCCATGGGCCTTGCGCCGTGGCGGTCGGCCATCTGGGCAGTGGGCTGGTTCGCAACCCTTGCGCTGATGTTAACGGCGCTGATCTAAACTGTGCATCGGGTGT
>JAIXVS010000374.1 GCA_027482795.1 Rhodobacter sp. | reverse complement strand
TGGCGGTGGCACTGCTGATGGTCATGTATTTGGTACATATCATAACCTTATCCAATGGCCCGCAATTTGCTGGCGGCTGGGCTTTGGCCTATTTAACGCCATTGGTGGGCGCGGGCGCGACGGGGCTTGTGATTTGGCACGCGGGCAGACCCCGCAGAATTGCGCCCGTAGCCTTGGCGGCTGCGCCATGACCTTGTTTCGCTATATCTTGATGCGGTTTTTGACCACATTCGCGCGGGTTTTGTTGATTTTCGCCTTTTTGCTGTTTGTCGTGGGCATTGTTGACGAACTAGGTGCGCTAAAGCCTGAAGAAGGCATATCGCGCGCGGTTTACATGTCAGTCATCGGGCAAATTCAAACCGCGTATACGATACTGCCCCTTGTGATGATTATCGCCGCCATCACGTTCTTTTTGGGCATGTCCCGCTCGTCCGAACTGGTGGCGGTGCGCGCATCGGGCGTTTCGGGATTGCGGTTTTTGCTGGCTCCATGCGCGGGTGCGCTGCTGATTGGACTTCTTGCTATTGCGCTGTTCAACCCATTGGTCGCGGTGTTCAGCACCAAATACGAGGCCGAGAAGGGCCGCGCGAGTGCCTCAACCGCGCTATCGGTGGGCGAAGCGGGTATTTGGCTGCGCCAAGGCATCGCGGGCGAGCAAACCATGGTTCATGCCAAAACAACCGAAAAGTCGGGGCTGCGGCTGGTTGGCGCGACCTTTATTCGTTTTGATGCCAGCGGCACACCGATTGCGCGCATTGAGGCCGCCTCGGCCCAGCTTGAACCGCAAGCTTGGGTGCTAAATGGCGCAATATCTTGGGATTTAAGCCAAGGTAACCCCGAGCGCCTGCGCAAGCCCCTGCCAGATGGCAGCCAAATCGTAACCGATTTGCGGCCCGAAGATTTGACATCGGGCTTTGGGCGGCCAAATTCGGTGCAAATCTGGGCCTTGCCTGCGCATATCGCGTCGTTGCAATCGGCAGGGTTTTCGGCCCGCGCGTTTCAAGTTTGGCTGCAAAGCGAACTGGCCAAGCCCTTGTTCTTGGTGGTGATGGTCTTGGTTGCCGCGGGCTTTACAATGCGCCATATCAGGGCGGGAAACCGCGCACAGATGGTGATCATCGCGGTCATGCTGGGGTTTGGCATTTTCTTTTTCCGCAACATCGCCGAAGTTTTTGGCCAAAACGGCAAAGTGCCCATTATGCTATCAGCATGGGGGCCAACGGCGGCTGCGTCTTTGCTGGCGGTCAGCCTGCTTTTGCATCTGGAGGAAGGATGATGGCAGGATCGGCCCGCCAGATCTGGCGCAGGTTTATGCGCAGCGCAGGTCTTTGCGCCATGCTGGCGTTTGCGCCCATGACGGGCCAGCCCGCTTTGGCCCAGGCCAAGGCCATGTTAATTGCCGATAATGTGGCCATCACACCTGGCGATGCCTTGGTGGCCACGGGCGATGTCGAAGTCCTTCATCAAGGGGTTCGTCTGACCGCACAGCGCATCGTCTACGACCGATCCCAAAACAGTTTGCAGATTGAGGGGCCGATCACCCTTGATGATGGCAAGAACATTACCATCCTTGCCTCATCCGCCGCGCTCAGCGATGATCTGCGCAATGGGCTGATCAACAGCGCTAGGGTGATTATTGACCAACAGTTGCAGGTAACTGCGGGCGCAATCCAGCGTGTTGATGGGCGATATAACTCCATGTTCACGGTTGCGGCCTCTTCGTGCCAAACTTGCCAAGGCCGCGCGCCGCTTTGGGAAATTCGCGCCAGCCGCGTGGTGCATGATACCGTTGAAAAACAGATGTATTTCAACGATGCGCAGTTTCGCGTCGCAGGGCTGCCGATTGCCTATTTTCCGCGCCTGCGCTTGGCCGACCCAAGCCTAAAGCGCGCCACGGGCTTTTTGGTGCCGCAGTTTGAAGCCAGCACATCCTTGGGCTTTGGGGTGAAAGTTCCCTATTTCATTGCCATGGGGCCCAGCAAAGACCTGTTGATCACCCCCTATGCCACCGATTTGGGCGAGCGCAGTGTCGAGCTGCGCTATCGCCAAGCCTTTCGCACGGGCACCATTACATTAAAGGGTGCGCTGTCGAATGAAACAACGACAGACGGCAAATTGCGCGGGTATATTTTGGCATCGGGCGCATTCCGCTTGCCAGCCGACTATACCTTGGCCCTGCGGGGCGAGACGGTTTCGGATGCTGGATATTTCAATCGCTATGGGCTGACAGAACAAGACCGCTTTGTCACATCTGCCGAAATCGGCCGCGCCACGCGCGATCAAGTCACGCAGGCACGTGTTTTGGGCTTTTATTCGGTACGCAGAAGCGACGATAACGCCACCCAGCCCAGCCAAATTGCAGATTTTGAACGCCTGCAACGGGTGGATTTTGGCGATTTTGGCGATGTGACCTTTGGCCTTTCGGCAAAGCTGCGCCAACGTGCGTCCACCGATCCGCTGGATGGAAGCGACCGCGACAGCGCAGCCGATGGCCGCGATGTGGGCGGTTTTGGCATTACGGGCGAATGGCAGAAATCAGCCGTGCTGCCATTTGGTGTGCTGGGCAAAACCACCCTTGCCCTAAGGCTGGATCGGTACCGCGTTGCCGAAGATGCGGTTTATGCGGGCGATTATAACCGCAGCAGCGCAGCCTTTGCTGCCGAATTGCGATGGCCACTGATCAAAACTGGCGCAAATGGCGCCGCCCATACATTAGAGCCGATGGCGCAAATTGTGCTGGCCCCAGATAACGCGCTGCGGCTGTTTAACGAAGACAGCGCATTGGTGGAATTTGACGAAGGCAATCTGTTTGCCTTGAATCGCTTTCCAGGATCAGACCGAATCGAAGCAAGCAACCGCGCCAATCTGGGGCTGAACTATACCTATGCCGCGCCCAGCGGCCAACGCTTGCAGCTCGCGCTTGGCCGCGTGATTTCTGCCAATTCCTCATCGCAATTCGCGGCAGCCTCGGGCCTTGGTCAGGCGCGGTCTGATTGGCTGGTTGCGGGGCAGCTGGATATGAACAGCACTCTGGGCCTGACGGCGCGCAGCCTGTTCACCGAACAAGGCGATCTGCGCAAATTGGAACTGCGCAGTGACATCAAGGCGAACAAGACCGCAGTGTCGCTGGGGTATCTTTACACCCCCGCTGACGCCGATGAACAGCGCGGTGACACGATCAGCGAAATATCGCTGCTTGCATCGCAAACTGTCGCACAGCGCTGGAATGCCAGCATAACTGCGCGCTATGATGCAAAGTCAAAGGCGCTGTCAAAATCGGGGATGGCAATGGTTTACCGCAATGAATGTTTGCAGCTTGATGTTTCCCTCTCGCGTCGCTTCGCAACCTCCTCTAGGGTTGACCCAAATACAGTCTTTGGCCTGTCCGTTGCCTTTTTGGGCTTTGGCGGGCAAGCAGCAGGTGTGGCAGAACAATGTCGGGGATAAATATGCGCCAACAGCCAATCGTAATGGCACAAAAGACGCCTGTCATGCGCGGGCTGATGCCCCTGCTAATGGCCACGTTGCTGGTTTTGACGGTACAGGTGGCAGGGGCGCAAACCGCAACCAAAGCGTCCTTCACCCCCGTTAAATTTGTGAACAATCAGGCGATTACGGGATACGAGCTTAGCCAGCGCATGGCGTTTTTGGAACTGCTGGGCTTTGACGGTGATCTCAAGAACGAGGCCATGACAGGCCTGATTGATGATCGCCTGCGCCTTGCTATGGCCAAATCCATGAACCTGTCTCTGTCATCCGAAGATGTGATGGCAGGGATGGAGGAATTTGCATCGCGCGGCACGCTGGAT
>JAIXVS010000379.1 GCA_027482795.1 Rhodobacter sp. | reverse complement strand
TCGCCTACACCTTGATCGAAACCGCCAAGCTCAACGCTGTCGACCCACACGCTTAGCTCGCCGACACCCTCGCACAAATCCCTGACTACAAGATTACAAAGGTCGACGAATTGCTGCCATGGCACTGGAACGGATAGCGGTCAGACCGGACGCTTACGGTCAAGATGCCCCTTGCGCCTTTTCAATTGCGCCCCCATGCGCTAGTCAGCCGCAACGATTCCCCCCAAGCGCGAGGCAGAACATGAGCGAGAGCAAAGTCACAGGCCGCAATGGTTTGACCTATGCCGAGGCGGGGGTGGATATTGATGCAGGCAATGCGCTGGTCGAGGCGATTAAGCCTGCGGCGAAACGCACGGCGCGCTCTGGTGTGATGTCGGGGCTGGGGGGCTTTGGCGCGCTGTTTGATCTGAAGGGCGCGGGGTATAAAGACCCGATACTGGTCGCGGCAACCGATGGTGTGGGCACCAAGCTGCGCATTGCGATTGATACGGGGCATGTCGATACCATTGGCGTGGATTTGGTGGCGATGTGCGTCAATGATCTTGTCTGCCAAGGGGCAGAGCCTCTGTTTTTCCTTGATTATTTCGCCACGGGCAAGCTGGACGTTGGCCAAGCCACCCGCATCATCAACGGCATTGCGGCGGGGTGCGAGGCATCTGGCTGCGCGCTGATTGGCGGCGAGACTGCCGAAATGCCAGGCATGTATCATGGCGGTGATTTCGACCTTGCAGGCTTTGCCGTGGGCGCGATGGAGCGGGGCGGCGATTTGCCCAGCGGCGTGGTCGAGGGCGATGTTATCCTTGGCCTTGCCTCGAACGGCGTGCATTCCAACGGATATTCGTTCGTGCGCAAAGTGGTGGAAATGTCGGGGCTGAATTGGGACAGCCCTTCGCCCTTTGGCGATGGCGCTTTGGGCGCGGCGCTGCTGGCGCCAACGCGGCTGTATGTAAAGCAGGCGCTGGCGGCGGTGCGGGCAGGGGGCGTTCATGCGCTGGCGCATATTACGGGCGGGGGCATTACCGAAAACCCGCCGCGCGTGGTGCCAGATGGGCTGGCCTGCGCCATTGATCTGTCTAGTTGGCAGTTGCCGCCTGTGTTCCGCTGGCTGGCAGAAACGGCGGGGATGAGCGAGCCAGAGCTGCTGAAAACCTTTAACTGCGGCATTGGCATGATGCTGGTGGTGGACAGCGCGCGCGCGGGTGACATTGTTGCGCTGCTGGAAGGCATGGGCGAAAGCGTCACCCGTATTGGGACAATCGTGCAAGGAGAGGGCGTGATTTATAAGGGCCGCCTGCTGTGAAGCGCGTCGCCATCCTGATCTCGGGTGGCGGCAGCAACATGGCGGCGCTGTTGCGCGATATGGTGGGCGATCATCCTGCGCGCGCGGTTTTGGTGGCCAGCAATGATCCCGCAGCCAAGGGCCTGACACTGGCGGCGCAGGCGGGGGTGAAGGCGCTGGGACTAGACCACCGCGCATACCTTACCCGCGCCGCGTTCGAGGCGGATTTGGCCCGCGCACTGCACGCAGCATCGCCCGATATTGTGGCGCTTGCTGGTTTTATGCGGATACTGTCGCCTGAATTCGTGGCACAATTTGCGGGCAAAATGCTGAACATCCACCCATCCCTTTTGCCCAAATACCCTGGCCTGCACACCCATGCCCGCGCGCTGGCGGCGGGCGATGCACAGGCGGGCTGCACAGTGCATGAGGTCACGGCAGATTTAGACGCAGGCCCGATTCTGGGGCAGGCGCGGGTAGAAATTGCGCAAGGCGAGACAGAGGCTAGTCTTGCGGCAAAAGTGCTATACTGCGAGCATCGCCTATACCCCGCCGTGCTGCGCTCCTTTGCTATGGGTGATAAATCGGTGATTTATCTTTGATGATGGTTGGCCTAGGCTTGCACCGCGCAACATAGAAGGCCCGATGTCCCCAGATCCATTACCCCAGCCGCAGATCACTGCACAAAACCGCCCCGCCCAGCATCGCCGCGCGGTCTATCTGTGCGCCGATGATCGCTATGCGCCCTATGCGCTGTTTTTGGCCAATCAAATTGCCACGGCGCACCCCCGCCGCGATTTTGATATTTGCATCGTATCGGACATGGCGCTTACCCAGCATCCGCTGCATGATGATCTGTCCTTGCGCCTTGTACAGATTGATATTGCGGCGCTAAAGACCCAAGTTTTGGTGGGCGCGCGCATTGGTTTTGCCGCCTATCTGCGGGTGTTTATGCCCCAGCTTTGGGCGCAGGATTATGACCAGCTGCTGTATTTGGACGGCGATATTTTCTATCAGCGCGGCGATATCTCGGCGCTGCTGCGCCAGCCCTTAGGCGGCGCGCCATTGGCGGCGGTGCTGGACACAAAGCAGTGGCACAAACCAAACCGCCCTGCGCGCGATGTGGCGGCGCTGGGCCTGCCTGCCGCGCCCTATTTCAATTCGGGCGTGCTGCTGATGGATGTGGCAAAGTTTAACGAATTGCGCCTTGGCGCGCAGATTTTGGAATTGCTGGTGGCGCGCGGGCAAGATTTGGTCTGGCATGATCAAACCGCGCTGAATGCCGTGGTTCAAGGCAATTGGGCGCAGATGCCCTTGCAGTGGAATTTCCAATACAGCCACAAAACACTGCTTTGGGCGGGGTTTGTGGATGTGTGCTTTTTTCATTTTATCGGGCGGCGCAAACCGTTTTTGCGCCGCTATGGCGGCTTTCCTGCGCGGTTTGTCGCCCCCTATCGCCAGTTTCTGGCCCAGCATTTCCCGCACCTTGCATCAGGCGTGCAAGCACGCCCTGCTGCGCCCCTGCGCTGGCTGGCGGGGCTGGCACTTGGCGTGATGAACCTAACCATGCTGCGCGGCGCGCTGCGGATGCGCGCGCAAAGCGGCGGTGACTTGCAATTTCGCGCCCCTACAGCACAAAGTCAGCGGCGGTAAACTGCGCCAAATTGCGCTGGCCCGCAAAATCCACCCAGCCCGAGCCGCCTAAATCGGCCAAGTCCAGCCGCACGATGCCGCCCTTTATGGACAGCGCGCCGCGCACCTCGGCCCATGTTGGATCATAGGCCGACAGGTCGACACGGTCGCGGCCTTGTTCGAAATCAAGAACGCGGTCACGGCCCGCGCTGCCTGCAAATACGAAAATGTCGCGCAAGCTGCCACCTGTCAGCAAATCATTACCCGCGCCGCCATTTAAGCTGTCATTCCCGATGCCGCCAAACAGCTGATCTACACCGCTGCCGCCAAGCAGCGTGTCATTGCCGACATCTCCCCACAGGCTATCGTTGTCATCCCCGCCATCCAGCGTGTCGTTAAAGCTGCCACCAAACAAACGATCCCTGCCTGCATCGCCTTGCACGTGGTCATTGTCCGTATCGCCCCATAGCGTGTCATTGCCGATCCCGCCGAACAACTGATCAGCGCCGAAACCGCCGTAAAGCGCATCGTTCTCTGTCCCGCCATAGAGGATATCGTTTTCATTCCAGCCATACAGCGTGTCATGGCCCCCGTCGCCATTCAAAACATCTGCGCCGCGTTCGCCGTAAACCTTGTCGCTGCCTGCGCTGCCAGAAACACTATCGTCCCCGTCGCCGCCCAGAACCGTATCGTTCCCGTCATCCCCAAATAGGGTATCATTGCCTGCGTCGCCGCGAAGGCTGTCGGCATCTGCGCCACCATACAAAATGTCGTTGCCCGCATCGCCATAGGATTTGTCTTGGCCAGCGCCCGCATAAAGCAGATCACTATCTGCGCCGCCTTCTAGGCTATCGTTGTCATCGCCGCCATAAAGCGTGTCATTCCCTGCATCGCCATTAAGGCGGTCAAGAAATCCGCCGCCATACAGAAGGTCGTTGCCATCTTCGCCATAGGCCCAATCTTCGCCCGCGCCGCCTTCGACCAGATCATGTCCCGCGCCCGCGCGATATGTCATCAACGCGCCGCCGCCATACATACTGTCTTCGCCATCACCGCCGAAGAAACTGTTAAAGCCTGAGTTGTCAAAAAGGCGATCATTGCCAGCGTCACCGTAAACACCATCACTACCGCCGCCGCCATAGATGGTGTCAGCGTCGGCACCGCCGAACAGACGGTCGCTGCCCGCGCCCCCATCCAGCCAATCGCTGCCCGCCCCGCCATAGATGGTGTCACCTTCGCGGCCACCAAAAACGCTGTCATTGCCATTGCTGGCCATGATAAAGTCCGCGCCCGCTTGGCCATAGATCGTGTCATCGGCAAAACCGCCCAGCATCGAATCGTTCCCGTCGCCGCCTGCCATCGTGTTGATAAAGGTCGCGCGGCCTGTCACCTGCTGACCCGCCGCTGTGCCCAAAATGGGCGGGCGGACGGGGTCGTCATAGCCCTCATCTGGGGCCAGTTGCAGCAAAACGCCGCTCGCGGCAGCAAAGTTCAGCAGCGCCTCGACATCAGGCCCGCGCGCAAGCGATTCCAGCGCGATCAGGGTATGGGTGGGATAAAGGCTTTGCGCGGCGGCCCAAACCGCATTGGTGCCTGTGTTGAATTGGTTTTCAAGCAGCACCCCGTCAATTGCAGCGCGGTATTGGGTAAACAACGCCCCCACAGTGCCGCCCGTGGAATCGCCGCCAATATAGACGCCCGAATTGACCACAATCGCCGCATTTGCGTTCACTGCGCGCACCGCTGCGGCAACGTCGATGACAAGCTGCATCATCGCATCGGCCAGGGCGGGGTCATAGGTGCCGCCACTATTTCCCGCCTCATAATAACGGCCCACATCATCCAAAAACACGCCGCCATAGCCTGCCTGCACCTGGGCGACCGCCTGCGAAATGACCAGAGCGCGCCAATCTGCGTTGCGGTAATCGACGATCAGCGCGTCTGGCCCTGCGTTGGCGGCATCAAAATCCACGCCGCCGAAATTGCTCGTCAGCCATGCGGGGGCCGAAGGGTTAATTGCGCCAATATCGCCATTGCTGGGGTTTGTCGGTGTGACCCATGCCGCATCCCAATAGCTGCGGCTGGCATCGGTGACCGATGTGTTGACATAGGCAAGCACCGTTTGCCCGCCCGCTGCAAGTGCCGCCAAATCTGCGCCCGTCAGGGTTTGCGCGCCGCTGGCGATACCGCTTTCGGTGATAATTAAATCCGCCCGTGTGGCCGCCAGCCCCGCTTGAGTGGCCCCAGAAAACTGCAATGCAACACTGGTGAAATCTGCCACGGCGCACCTCTGGCTAAAGTTAAGGAAAACTAACCCTATGGGCGAGTATGGTCAAGCAATCGCTCCCCCCCTTTTCTTTTGCCGCCATTCGCCCTAAAGCGGGAATTGCGGGATACCCCCGCGCCACAGAAAGACGCCCATGCGCACCATCACGACGACCGCCGATCTTGCCGATTTTTGCCAGCGTGCCAAAGCGGAAAGCTATGTTACCCTCGACACCGAATTTCTGCGCGAGCGCACCTATTGGTCAAAGCTGTGCCTGATCCAAGCCGCCTTGCCCGCAAACGGGCCAAACGGCGGCGAGGCTGTGCTGATCGACCCGATCGAGGGCGCGGATATGTCGATGGAACCGCTATATGATCTTTTCCGCCATACGGGCACGGTCAAGGTGTTTCATGCAGCGCGACAAGATTTGGAAATTTTCTTTGTCGAGGGCAATGTTTTTCCCACCCCGATGTTTGACACCCAAGTTGCGGCCATGGTCTGCGGCTTTGGCGAACAGGTGGGGTATGAG
>JAIXVS010000129.1 GCA_027482795.1 Rhodobacter sp. | reverse complement strand
GGATGAGGCGAAAGCCATTCGTGAAACCGCAGGGTTGATTGACGCCACCGCCTTTACCAAACACGCCGTGCGCGGGCCGGGGGCGACGGCTTTCCTCGATTGGTTTACCTGCAATACCTTGCCCAAAGTGGGCCGCATCAACCTGACCTATGCCCTGACCGACCACGGCACCACGCGCACCGAATACACCATCGTGCGCCACGCAGAAAATGAATACTACCTTGTCTCCGCAGGCGCTTGGACAGATTACGACGGCGACTACCTGCGCAAATGCGCCGAAGATATGGCCCCAAAGTTTGGCTATATCGAGATCCAGAATGTCACCACGCAATACGGCGTTTTCGCGCTGGCTGGCCCAAACAGCCGCAAAATTTTGGCCGAACTGATCCGTGATGCCGAACCTGAAACCGCGCTGTCTAACAAACGCTTCCCATGGCTGTCGGCGCGCAAAATCGAACTGGGTATGGTGCCCGTCAATGCCATTCGCGTGGCCTATACGGGCGAACTTGGCTGGGAATTGCACCACCCCATCGAGATGCAGCGCAACCTGTGGGATCAGCTTTTGAAAGCGGGCGAAAAGCACGGGCTAAAGCTGGTCGGCGCGCGGGCGCAAAACTGGCTGCGGCAGGAAAAATCCTACCGCGCCTTTGGCAACGAACTGGGCCGCGATGCCACCCCGCTAGAGGCGGCCTTGGATCGCTTTGTCGATTTGAACAAAGATTTCCAAGGCAAGGCGGCAATGCTGGCGCATGGTATCCGCAGCAAATGCTGCACGCTGCTCATTGACGGCCCTTCTGACACCGACCCATGGGGCAAAGAGGCGCTGCTGCTGGACGGCGAAAAAATCGGTCGTTTGACATCAGGCGGCTATTCGGTGGCCTTCGGCAAGCAAATCGGCATGGGTTACGTGCGCCCCGATCTGGCCGAGGTTGGCACCAAACTAAAGGTGCGCATCAACCGCGAGCTTTGGGATGCCGTTGTTGTCGAAGACAGCCCGTTTGACCCAACAAACGCCCGTATTCGGGTGGATGGGTAAAGCAAACCCCCCAGATTTGCGCCTTAATCGGCGCAGGTCTGGGGTGCCTTACCCAAACCGCGCAGGCGACAGGGCCTGAATCAACCCGCCCTCAAAATCTGGCGCGCGGCCCAGCACCACATCTGCCAGCAGCCTACTGGCCGCATCGGCGGTTTGAAAGCCGTAACCGCCAAGCCCCGCCGCCCAGAAAAAGCTTTGCTCGCCCGCATCTGCCCCAATCACAGGCACGCGGTCTGGCGCGAATGTGCGCAGCCCCGCCCATGATGCCAGCAGCCGCGTCACGGGCGCAGTCACCATCGCTTCATACCGCGCCAGCCCTTCGGCCAGCACCATATCATCGGCAAAGGCATCATGCGGCGGCATAGGGTGTTCTTCGGCGGGCGAGACAATCAGCGCCCCCGCATCGGGCTTCATATACCACGCTTCACCCGCGCCAAACACCATGGGCCAGTGCGACACATCCATGCCCACAGGGGCGGGAATGCGCGCCATCGAACGGCGTAGCGGGGTGATGCCCTTTGGAAGAACGCCCGCCATCTGCGCCACATCATCCGCCCAAGGGCCTGCGGCATTGACCAAAACTGCGCCCGAATACTGCCCCTGCGCCGTATCCGCCAGCCAGCGCCCACCCATGCGCCGCAGCGCCGTAACGCCCGCTTTCGCAACAATCTGCGCCCCATGTGCGCGCGCCGTCTTGGCGAAATCTGAAATCAGCAGATCGGTATCAATATCCCACGCATGGGCCCCATAGCCCGCATAGGTCACCGTTTCGGGGTTCAAAATGGGCACCATCGCGCGGGCCGCATCCATGTCCATCGGCGCAAGGTTCATATCATCGCAGTCATGGTCAAACTGCGCGCGGTTGTCCTGCCCTGCCACAATCATCAACCCGCGCGGGGTAAGCAGGTTCGGCATAGCGCGAAAGAAATCCCCCGATGCCAGTGACAGCGCCACCACGGGTGGCAACCCGTAATGCGGCTCATACAGCGCCGCAGATCGGCCCGAGGCGTGATAGGCAAAGCTATCTTCCCCCTCCAAAAGCGTCACCTTGGCATGGGGCGCAAGGCGGGCTGCCGCCGAAATCCCTACAATCCCACCGCCAATAATCAGCACATCGCTCATGCTTCCTCGGTGCGGTCGGTGGCAGGGGGCGGGGTGGTGGATAGGGCGGTGATACGCGCCATTAGGTCAGGCGACAGCGTGCAATTCAGCGCGGCGAGCGAGGGCGCAAGCTGCCCCGCATCGCGGGCCGAGATTATCGGGCAAACCCCGCGCGCCATTACCCACGCCACGGCCAGCGTTGCCGCATCAATCCCCACTTCGTGCGCAAGCTGCGCTAAACCCGCCGCGGCCTTATGCGCGGCAGGGGCGGCATAGCGCGCGTTATAACGCGGGTCTTCGGCCAGCCTGCCACCACCGCCCGCCGCATATTTCCCCGTCAGCAGCCCGCCGCCCAAAGGCGAATAGCTATACACCGCAATGCCCTGATCTGCGGCCATTGGCAAAATTTCAACCTCGGCCTGCCGTTTGACAAGGTTATACATGGGCTGAATGGCATCAATCTTGGTGCCCATCCGCTGCGCCACGCCTTGGGCCTTCATCACCGCCCAAGCTGGAAAGTTTGACAGCCCAATTTGGGCAATCAGCCCGCGTGATTGAAAATCGGCAAATGTTTCAATGGTTTCTTCCAGCGGCGTCTCTGGGTCGTATCGGTGCAGATACAGCAAATCAACTGCGTCCATCCCCAGCCTGCGGCGCGATCCGTCAAACTGCGCCGTCATATTCGCGCGCCCGCCGCCGCCCACATAGCCCACTTTGGTGGCGATATAGAGCTGCGTATTTTGCGCTGCGACAAGCCTGCCCAAAATCTCCTCGGACGCGCCGTCATTATACCCGCAGGCGGTGTCAAAATGCGTCACCCCCGCGCCAAGACAGGCGTCAAACATCGCGGCGCTCGCCGCAACATCCGCGCGCCCGCCAAATTGCATTGTGCCAAAGGCCATTCGAAAAGGGGATGTGTTTTCCATGGCCCAACCTGCCACGCCGAGGCAAAACAAAAAAGCCCCCCAGCTTCCTAACTCCACAAATATCTCGGGGGGGAGCGCAGCGAAGACTTGCGAAGTTCCTATCCAAGTTTGGGGGCTGGCCCCCCTACAACGCTAGCCCTTTTTCACCGCCTTCAACTTGTTAATCCCCATGGCCTGCATCGCCAGACGTTCATAAAACGGCTCTGACGTGCCTTTTTTGATCTTGCGCAGAAAATACTTCTCAAACCCCACCTTCGCCAAATGCACCCATTTGCCCGAAGATGACCAGTTCACATTGCGCGGCGGTATCTGGGGCTGGGCGACAAATGCAATGCCAGAATCGCCAAAATCGGCCAAGCACACGGCGTTCCACGTGCCAACCTGATCGGGCTCTTTGCCGCGCACCAGATTGCCGATGTTCTGCGCCACAGCGGTCACCATTGATTCAATCATAAACCCCGTTTTGGGCACCCCGCAGGGCACAGGCGTTGGGCCCATCGGCGGGATAGCCACGCAGACCCCAACGGCAAAGATATTCTTGAACTTTGGGTTTTGCTGATGCTGATCGACAATCGTAAACCCGCGCGGGTTGGACAGGCCTTCAATATCCCGCACTGGCTTTACCCCGCGAAAGGCGGGCAGCATCATCGAAAAGGCAAAGGGCAATTCCTTTTCTGCCTTCACCGCGCCATCGTCACCCACTTCTTCAATGGTCATACGGCCATCTTCCACCTTTTTCACGCGGCTCGATATGTGCCATTTGATGTGCTTTGCCCGCATTTCAGATTCCAACAGGCCCTTGGTATCGCCCACCCCATCCAGTCCCAAATGCCCGATATAGGGCTCTGATGTGATATAGGTCATCGGAACCTTGTCGCGGATTTTCGCACGGCGCAGCGCGGTTTCCAGAATGAACAAAAACTCGTAAGCGGGGCCAAAACAACTGGCCCCCTGCACTGCGCCAATGATCACAGGGCCAGGATTGGCCAGCAGCTTATCAAACGCCTCTTTGGCGGCCAGCGCATGATCCACATGACAAACACTTTGCGTAAAGCCGCCATGCGGGCCAAGGCCAGGTATCTCGTCAAAGGCCAGTTCTGGCCCCGTGGCAATGACCAGATAATCATAGTTGACCGACGTTCCATCGACCAACTCCACCCGGTTCTCGGCAGGGTGCAGACGCTCGGCGGCCACGGGCCTAAACGCGATTCCCTTTTTCGCCATCGTCGGGGCCAGATCAAGGGTGATGTCTTCGCGCGCGCGCCAGCCAACCGCAATCCATGGGTTCGAGGGGACAAAATGATACAGCGGGTCTTTGGTGATGACGGTAATCGTATCCTCGGACCGCAGACTAGTTCGCAGCTCATAGGCCATGATTGACCCGCCCAGTCCCGCGCCCAATACAACAATATGTGCCATCGCCCGCCCCTGATGAATGTTCTGTGCGAGCAGTATGGCAGCTAGAAAGCGCCCAAGCAGTGATCTGGATCATGTACCATGCAAAAGGCCCGCCACGTACTGTGGCGGGCCTTTCATTTGGTCTAGAAGTTCGACTTATTGCGGAATATCGCCCGTGATGCCTTCAACATAGAAGTTCATGCCAGCAAAATCGCCATCCGTGGCCACTTGGCCATCGGCCAGCCAAACGCTTCCGTCTTGCTTGTTGATTGGGCCAGTGAACGGGTGGTACGTGCCCGCGATAATGTCGTCACGCACCTTTTCAGCCGCGGCCTTCACATCATCAGGAACCCCTGTGATCTCGCCAATGCCAACTGCGCCTGCGGCCAAACCATCCCAGCTGTCTTGGCTTTCCCACGTGCCATCCATAACGGCCTGAACGCGCTTGATGTAATAAGCTTCCCAGTTGTCGATGATCGAAGATACGCGTGGGCTTGGCTTATACTCTTCCATATCACGCGCTTGGCCAAAGCCAATCACGCCAGGCGTTTTCGCAGCAAGCGCCAGCGGCGCGGTTGTGTCGGTGTGCTGGAAAATCACATCAACGCCTTGGTCGATCAAAGCCTGCGCTGCGTCAGCTTCTTTGGCAGGATCATTCCATGTGAACGCCCAGACTACAACCATTTCAACAGCAGGGTTCATCTTTTTGGCGTGCAGGTAAGACGAGTTGATACCCTGAATCACCTCGGGAATTGGGAAAGACGCGATATAGCCAATTTTGTTGGATTTGGTCATCATGCCCGCAATGGTGCCATTCACCGCACGGCCTTCGTAAAAGCGCGCGTTATAGGTGGTAACATTCGGATGCTCGCGCTTGTAGCCCGTGGCATGTTCAAACTTTACATCGGGGAATTTGGCCGCAACTGCATTCGTTGGGTCCATATAGCCGAAAGATGTTGTGAAGATAATGTTGCAACCGCCCAGCGCCATTTGCGTCATCACGCGCTCGCTGTCGGCGCCTTCTGGCACGTTCTCTTGCCACATAACTTCAACTTTGTCGCCGAAATGCTCTTGCGTTTTCAGCACTGCAATATGGTGCGCCTGTGTCCAGCCGCCGTCATTGATCGGCCCAACATACACAAAGCAAGCCTTGACCTTGTCTTGCGCCATCGCGGTGCCTGCCGCCATCAGCGAAAGGCCCAGCGCAGCGCTTGCCAGCAAAGTTCTTCTTAGCATTTCCGTCTCCCCGTTATGGGCGATTTCGCCCGTTATAGTGCGCCCATCAGCGCACCGAATGAAAGTTTTGGCCCAAGGCTGCGGGCGCATCGGTGTTGCGCCCACGGCCCGCCGAAATGGCCACCAACACGGCAATCGTTACCAGATACGGGGCCATCGACAAGTATTCGACTGGAATTGACGACCCCGCTGCCTGCAAATTCAGCTGTAACACCGTGATGCCGCCAAATAAATAGGCACCAATCAGCACGCGCACGGGCCGCCAGCTGGCAAAAACGACAATCGCAAGCGCGATCCAGCCCGCGCCTGCCGTGATGCCATCTGTCCACTGCGGCACGCGGATCAAACTAATATATGCCCCGCCCATCCCCGCCATGGCCCCGCCAAAGGCAATCGCCCCAAGACGAATGCGCGCCACCTTATAGCCCAGCGCATGGGCGGCTTCGGCAGACTCGCCAACCGCGCGCAGCACCAGCCCCGCGCGGGTGCGCGTGATAAACCACCAAATCGCCACCACCATGAACAGGCTGAAATAAACCACCCAATCATGGCTGAACAAAACACGGCCCAAAAAGGGAATTTCTGACAGCGCGCCAAAGTCGATTTCTGCCGTCGCAGGCGGTTTGATGCCCGTATATCCCTGACCCATCAGCGCCGACAGGCCCAGCCCAAACAGCGTCAGCGCAAGGCCCGTGGCGACTTGGTTTGCCAAAAAAACCAGCGTCAGCACTGCAAACAGCAGGCTGATCCCCGCGCCGCCAGCAGCCCCTGCCACAAACCCCAGCAGCGGGCTGCCCGTGCCGACGGCCACAATAAACCCACAAATCGCGCCCATAATCATCATACCTTCCACGCCAAGGTTCAAAACCCCCGCGCGTTCGGTCACCATCTCGCCCAAAGCGGCCAGCAGTATCGGCACCGAGGCGACCATAAGGGACGCGATCAGCACCGAAAGATTGATATCGCCCATCACACACCCCCGCCCAGCTTAATGCGATAATTGGTCAGCACATCCACGCCCAACAGGAAAAACAAAAGCATCCCCTGAAACGCCTGCACCGCCGCCGATGGCAGGCCCAAATTGGTCGCCGCCATTTCGCCGCCAATATAGGTCAGCGCCATAATCAGCCCCGCCAGCACAATGCCAAGCGGGTT
>JAIXVS010000172.1 GCA_027482795.1 Rhodobacter sp. | reverse complement strand
TGTGGCCCTTGGCCTGCACGCCTTGCAACATCGCGGGCAAGAGGCGGGCGGGATTGTCAGCTATGCCCCCGAAACTGGGTTCAACTCGGCCCGCCGTTTTGGCTATGTGCGCGACAATTTCACCAAACCCGACGTGATGGACACGCTGCCAGGCCAACTCGCCATTGGCCATGTGCGCTATTCCACCGCAGGGTCAAAAGGGGCCACGGCCATCCGCGATGTGCAGCCGTTTTTTGGCGAGTTTTCCATGGGCGGGGCGGCGATTGCACATAATGGCAATCTGACCAACGCTGCCGCGCTGCGCCGCGAGCTGATTGAACGGGGTTCGATCTTTCAATCCTCGTCCGACAGCGAATGCATTATCCATCTGATGGCGCGCTCGATCCAGTCTAACATTTCCGAACGTATCAAAGACGCGCTGCGCCGCGTGGAAGGGGCGTTTTCGGTGGTGGCGATGACGCGCACGAAACTGATTGGCGTGCGCGACCCGCTTGGCGTGCGCCCGCTGGTTTTGGGCCGCATTGGCGATAGTGCTTGGGCGCTGTCCTCAGAAACTTGCGGGCTGGACATTATCGGCGCAGAATTTGTGCGCGAAATTGAGCCGGGCGAAATGGTGGTGATCGAAGATGGCAAAGTCGCCAGCACTCGCCCCTTTGCCCCAGCCAAATCGCGGTTTTGTATTTTTGAACATGTCTATTTCAGCCGCCCTGACAGTATTCTGGGGGGGCGTTCGGTATACGAAACCCGCCGCCAAATTGGCGTGGAACTGGCCAAAGAGGCCCCAGTAGATGCCGATTTGGTCTGCCCCGTGCCCGATTCAGGCACGCCTGCGGCAATTGGGTTTTCGCAGCAATCGGGCATTCCCTATGCGATGGGGATCATACGAAACCAATATATGGGCCGCACGTTCATTGAACCCACCGAACAAATCCGCAACATGGGTGTGCGCCTGAAACTGAACGTCAACCGCGCCCTGATTAAGGGCAAGCGGGTGATTTTGGTGGACGATTCCGTGGTGCGCGGCACGACCAGCCGCAAGATCAAGGATATGATCCTAGAGGCAGGCGCGGCAGAAGTGCATTTTCGCATCGCATCCCCGCCCACCGCTTGGCCCTGTTTCTACGGCGTTGATACGCCCGAACGCAGCAAATTGCTGGCCGCATCGATGACCGAAGACGAAATGCGCGATTGGATCGGCGTGGATAGCCTGAAATTCATCTCGCTGGACGGGCTATACCGCGCGGCGGGCGAGGCGGGCGGGCGCGACGCGGCCGCCCCCCAATACTGCGATGCCTGTTTTTCGGGCCAGTATCCCGTGGCCCCATCGGACAAAATCGCCGAAGGGTTCGAGATGAAGGCCGCCGAATAGGCTAGCGGTGCAAGCCCGTATAAACCGCCAGCACCGATGGGGCTGGGCCTGACATAGCGCCTGCATCCAGCCCGCCCGCAAGGGCCGCCGCGCGCCAGCTGTCAAAGGCCTGCGCGCAAAAGGCACGGCCCTCGGCGCTGGCGGCAAAGCGCATCGTATCGCGGTTTGCCGCTGCATTCGGCCCATGGGCCAAATGATCCAGCAGCGCGTGGGCCACCATTTCCCAGCCCATCCCCACTATGGCAGGGCCGAATTTTTCCCAATTACCTGCGGGCAAATCGCTGATCTTGGCGGTGATTTTCACGCAAATGATGCGCTGCTTTGATTTGCCCTTGCCCTCTTCGGCAAAGGATATGTCCAGCGATTGCCGCTGCGCGCCAAGGGTCAGATCAATGCCCAAACGCCGCTTTGGCTCGCACATAGTAATTTCGCCTTGCCCAAAACCGCCCAGCGTAAAGCTGCCCCCCTTGGACAGCTTGCCCGAAACGGGCACCAGCCAAGCGGTAACTTTATCGGGTTTCACCAGCGCGCCCCAAATCTCATCCACCGATTTAGGGGTTTGCGCGGTAAATTCGATGACATAGGCATCTTGCGCGCCCAGCCCACTCGTTTGTTTTTTTGCCGCTTTGGCAAAGGAAAATTTGCGGATCATGGACTACCCCCTTACTATTGCACCTGCGATTGCCAAAAAATTATGGCCATTTCGCGGCAAAGTTAAAAGAAGCTTGAACGATGAACGCACAGGTTGACGCCTATATTTGCGCAAAACCGCCCGAATTTGCGGCGGCGCTGGCCCAATTGCGCGCGATGCTGCATGATATTCTGCCAGACCATATCGAAGTGATGTCCTATGCCATGCCTGGCCTGCGCGCGCCGCAAAAGGGCGGCAAAATGATTATCGGCTATGCCGCCTTTGCGCGCCATATCGGGCTATACCCCCATTCGGGCAGTGTGATTGATAAGATCAACTGCGCGCCCTTTAAAACCAGTAAATCGGGCATCATGTTTGCGCCCAGTGATCTGCCCCCCCGCGCACTGGTGGCCGCCATCATCGCCCAGCGCCAGCGCGAATTGGCCACAGGATAGGCGCGCGCGCCCCCCTTGCCCTTTCACATAGGCTCAAATATCCCCGCGCGGAGCGCACAGAACCGTCAAACCGCCGCTTGAAAGGATATTCCATGACCCAGCGTATTGCATTGATCACAGGCGCATCGCGCGGGCTTGGGGCGGCCATGGCCGAGGGGCTGGCCCTGCGCGGCTGGCATGTGGTGGCCGTGGCGCGCACCGTTGGCGCGCTGGAGGAATTGGACGACCGCGTTAAGGGCCACAAAAGCCCAGGCGCAGGCACGCTGACACTGGCCCCGATGGACATCACCGACATTGGCGCAATGCAGCATCTGTGCCTGAATATCCACCAGCGGTGGGGCGCGCTGCACCTGTGGGCGCATACGGCGGTGCATGTGGCCCCACTGGCCCCCGCAGGATCGCTGGACAGCAAGGATTGGGAAAAATCCATCGCCACCAATATTCGCGCCACGGGTAATCTTATTCCCATGATCGAACCCCTGCTGCGCGAAGGGGAAGGCACGGCGCTGTTCATCGATGATCCGCGCGGCGGGGATAAGTTTTTCGCGGCCTACGGTGCCAGCAAAGCCGCGCAAATCGCGCTGGCGCGGTCTTGGGCGGCGGAAACGGTCAAAACAGGCCCGCGCATTATCATCGCCAGCCCTGCCCCCATGCCCACCGCCACCCGCGCGCGATTTTACCCCGGCGAGGATCGCAGCAAATTGGCGGAGGTGCGCGCCGAGGCGGAAAAGATCATCGCGCTGATCTAGGTGGTCAGAAACACGAAATCCCCCACTTGGAAGACATTGGCATCGGCTACGCCTTGGAAAACAATGGTCATGTCAGTTGTCGCAGACACAAACTGCATATCTGCGCCCAAATCGGTTAGTTGCGCAACGAAACTGGCAAGGCTGTTCGCGTCGTTCGACCTGATGACGATCACATCTTGGCCGCTGGTGAAATCTGTCACCACATCGTTGCCGCCATAATTGAAGAACACAAATTGGTCGCTGCCTGCGCTGCCCGTTAGGGTATCGGCGTCATTACTCGCCTGCGAGCCTGCATATAGGATATCATTGCCGCTATCCCCGATCAGCAGATCATTCTGCGATCCGCCGTACAGCACATCGTCCTGATTGCCGCCATACAGCACATCATCATGCGCGCTGCCATCTAGCCTATCTGCACCATCGCCGCCGTACAGCGTATCGTTGCCCAGCCGCCCGTTCAAAACATCGTCATTGCCTTCGCCAAACATCTGGTCTGCCATGGTTTCTTGTGATCCACCCGTCAGAACGTCATTGCCTGCGCCGCCATATAGGGTGTCTTGGCCCGTTCCGATGGTCAGGCTGTCATTGCCAGCGCCGCCATAGACAATATCCGCACCGCCTTCAGATTGAATGGTATCATTCCCGTCTTCGCCAAAAATGGTGTCAGCGCCATCACCCCCGTCTAGGCTGTCATCTCCAAGGCCCAGATAGATCAGATCGCCACCCGTCGATGCGCCCGAAACGCTGTCATTTCCGCCGCCTGCATAGATGAAATTATTGCCCGCGCCCGGTGTAAGATTGTCGGCCCCGTCCCCACCATACAGGGTATCGTTCCCCCCAAAAGCCTGAAGATAGTCATCGCCACTGTCGCCAAACAGCAGATCGTGCGCGGAATTGGCAAAAAGCGTATCGTTCCCCTCGCCCCCATAAGCGGCAAGCGCACCTGATGCGAAAATGACGATACGGTCATCGCCGGCGTCGCCATACAGCACATCACTTGCCCCTTCACTGAAGGCGCCGCGCATGAAATCATTACCCGCCCCGCCATAGAGCGTGTCAATGCCTGTGCTGGCATCAAGGCTGTCAGCGCCGCCGTCGCCATACAGAAGGTCATTGCCAGCGCCATCGTTCAGAACAT
>JAIXVS010000229.1 GCA_027482795.1 Rhodobacter sp. | reverse complement strand
GGTTCCCATCGCGCCATTTAGACCATCAATCAATCGGCCATAGACGTCACGAATGCCCACGCCCAATTTGCGCTGGCCAAAGTAGTGATCCATCGGATCAGGGGGGGTAAACCCCGTCAGGTTCAAAATCCCCTGATCGACGGCGGCGATGGTGACATAGGCTGTCTCGCCAGCCGCCACGCCATCCACCTTAACCGCCACATCCAAGGGGCCGCGCGGGGTGGCCTCGGGGGCGGTTTCAATGCTGGCGCTCAGCGCGCGCTGGGCAGGGTCTATGCTGGCATGGGCAACGCCCAGTGCGCGGGCAGGGTTGCGCCCAGCAGCAGCGTCCATCCCGCGCAGGGCAGATGCGGTGACATACACCCCCGTGCCCCAATCATCGGTGACAGGCAGTTCAATGGTATTCTCGCCCGCCTTTACCGCCACAGCCTGCATCGCAATCAGGCGGTTTGACAGCACTTGCACCAGCGCCACGCCATCGGTGCGCGCCACCATGCGCAACTTGGCAGTATCGCCCGCGCGGTAACTGGGCGCATCCAGAGCCATGTCCAGCATATCGGGCGTGGCCGCCGTATCGGCCCCGCCATACCAGCCCGCCGAAAACAGGGTGGATGCGGCCGTTCCATCAGGCGCAACCAGCGCCAATTCAAATTCGCCCCATGTGACGGGAATTGCAATTTCGGTTGCCGCGCTGCCCGTTTGCACCACGCCTTCGGCAATTTTGCTGCGGGTGGTCACGGGTTCCCAATACCAATTGCCGCTGTTTTGATACCACTGATAATCGGTTTCAACCTTGGTCGCTGTCCATGCCAAATCACGCATGGCTGCTGCGCCGTTTTCGTCCAGCGCAATCAGGGCAAAGCGCGCCTCGCCGCCTTCAGGTGCGGCACCATCGAACAAAGGCTTGATCCCAATCATCGGCGCAGAGGGGGCCAAGATTTGCGTAACCTTCCGCTCGACAGGGCGGGCAGAGCCATCGGCAATGCGCACCGTTGCCTCTAACTGCAACGGCTTGCCCAGATCATCCACTTGCGGCATGGCAAGGGCAATGCTGGCAAGGCCATTTTCATCGGTGTGGCTGCCTGAAATCGTCTCTAACCCTGCGGAAAAGGCGACATCATGGCGGCCAAAGGTATAGCCCTGCCAATCGGGTAGCCCATCGGCTAGCGATAGGCCAACCTCACCCTCAATCGCCAAATCGGCGGCAGGCGCGCCGAACAAATACTGCGCATCCAGCGACAATTGCGGCACATCGCCAAGGCGGATGGGGGCATCTGGCAGGGTCAGGGCAAAATCAATCCGTTCGGGCAGAAAATCTTCCACCAAAAAGGTTTTGCGCGCCAATGCAGGCGCGTCGGTATCGGCGAACATCTCTATCTTCCACTGGCCGCGCGGGGCAGTATCTGCCACGGGCAGCGAGAATACATGCCCGCCTGCGCCAAAATCAGACACCACCGCGCGCGAATATTCCACGCCATCGGGGCGCGACAAAACGGCCGTTAACGGCAGGCCCTCAACCCCCGCCATAGCAGAATCGCGCGCCAAGGCGGTGACGTAAACCGTCTCGCCCGCGCGGTAGGCCCCGCGATCTGTGGCCATGAATACATCCACGGGCGGGGCAGCAGCGCGGCCCGCAACCCCGCGATCAGACAGATCAAATTCGGCATCCTTCAGCGACAAAAACGCCATGTCGGCATCGCCCATACGCGCCACAACCAGCGCGGGGGCGGCAGCGCCTGTGCCCGTGGTTAGGGCCGCGTCAAAGCGTGCGTAGCCCTGATCGTCTGCCACTGCGGTGGCCAGCACTTCGTTCGCTTCCGATACCAGTTGCACGTTCGCCCCCGCCAGCGCCGAAGCATCGCCAAGGCTGCGGGAAAAAACATGCAAACCGTCTACGCCGCTAAGGGTCGTCAGCCCAATGTCAGACACCACAAACCACTGCCACGCAGAAGGCACCGCATAGGGGTCTACCCCCGGAACCGTGGCGCGCAGGGCGTAAATGCCTGCGGTTTGGCCCGCCAGCGCATCTGCCAGCGGTAGGCGGGTGGTGACATCAATGTTCACATCCTGCGCCACATCCGCCGTGCCCGACCATAGTTTCGTGCCGATCTGCGCGGTAAAATCATATTCCTGATACTGCGCCATCGGGGCCGATAGGAACCCGTTTTGCAGCGCACGCATCAGGTTGCGGTCGGTCACACGGTAAAGTTCCAGCGCCAGCTTTTCGGTGTTGACCGTTTGCACGGGCAGCGCCGCATCCCCCCCCTTGGGCAGCACATAACCGCGCCCAGCAAAGCGTACGCCAGGTGCGCGGTCACGCACATAAGACGTGATATCCACCGACGATGGCAAAACCTGCCCATCCTTGGCAGGCAACCCTTCGCGGAAGGTTAGGGCATAGCGCTGGCCGTGCTGCAAACCTTCGGCGCAGATTTGGGTATAACCATCTGATGTAATCGTAATCGCCGCATCTGGGGCGGAAACATAGGGTGTGAAATCGGTGATTTTCGGGTCTAACGTATCGGAAAACACGGCGCAAATGCGCGGGCGGGCAAGGTCAGATTGCACCAAAGTGTCGATAATGCGGAACCCGTATTGCGCGGCGGCGGTTTCCAGTATTTGCGCGGTATCGTCACGCGGTTGCAGGCTTTGGGCAAGGCGCAGGGCTTTTACCGTGTCAGTCCCACGTTCCAGCCGCTCTAACGCTTGGCCCAATGTCACCAGAATTGTGTGTTGCAGGGCAGGATCAGCCGCGCGCAGATAGGCGTTCATCGCGGCATATTGCGCGCGTTCAATATAGGCGCGCTGTTGGTCGCCCACGCTATCGGCAGCCGCCAGCAACAGGCGGGCATATTCGGCCCAATCGCCCGCACTATCGGTGATGTTCAGCGCCGATCCTTGATATTCGCTGGCCAGCACCAAATCGCCGTTCGCTTCGCTATCCTGCGCGGCACCCGTCAATTCATCACTGGTATTGCCATAGGCAATATGCAGCGCCGCCAGCCCTGCCGCCTGTTCGGTTGCATAGGGAAATTCCCAATCATAGATAAAGCTTAACTCGCCGCGCCGCGCGCGGGCCGTGTCATTCACCCCCGCTTCGGCCAAGATAACGCGGCCCGAAATGGCCCCAATAAATTCGGCGCTTTCATAGCCGCCCGCCTTGGGAAAGCATGAATTGTTGCGGGTGTTAAAGGTAAACGCCTCGCAGGCCGTATTGGCAAGGCAGGCGCGCTGGCAGGCATCCAGCGTGGTGTCAAAGATGCTGGCAATATCGCCGCCTGCATAATCGCTGTCTTGCTGCAAAACCATCCGCTTTGATGGAACCAAATCCTGCGCAATGGCCGCACTGGGCAAGCCCAGCGCCACGACAAGGGCGAAAGTTTTCATCAATTTTTGCGAAATCATGGCGCGGCCTTTCAAATCGACTCACAACGCAGGGATGCGCTGTTTGGCCGCACTCTGGCAAGGCTGACGCCATATGGCAATCAAAAGGATTGGGGAATTTTGGGCGAGTTAAGCCTCTGTTCACTTTGTTGCGGCTAGTGTGAGGCGAATCGCGGGAAATGCCCGCACTTGGCCAGAATGGACGCAAGATGGATTTCGCTGAAAGGCTAGCACAGGAAAGGCGCGCGCGCCTTGCGGCGCAGCGTTTGCTAGATCAGAAAAGCCGCGAATTGTTCGCGGCCAATGAAAAGCTGTCGCTGCACGCGCGCTCACTTTCCGACCAAATTGTGCAGCAGCGCCAAGTGGTCAATTCCGCCCTGTCCGAGGCGGAAACGCTCAAAGGCCAAGCTGGCCGTTTTGTCGAAGACTTAGATCGCGCGC
>JAIXVS010000093.1 GCA_027482795.1 Rhodobacter sp. | reverse complement strand
TCATTGGGGGCTGGCACCTCGGCACTGTCGGGTAAGCTGCGTTCGATCAATTCGGGGGTAGGATCGGGGCGCGGTTTGGGGGCAGCCGCAAGGCGGCTGAACATGCCTTGATGGGCCGTTGGCGCGGCAGAATGCATGGGCGGCGGCGCATAGTATTGCGGGCCCGCTTGGCTATATCCAAAGTCGCCCTGCTGCGGGGCCTGACCATAGGCCGCGTTGTTTTGTATTGGCGGGGCTGACGCGCGCAGGCTTTGGCGGGCCAATGCCGCGCCTTGCATACCTTTGCCCAAGGCCGCCGAATAGCTGCCCACCAACCCGCCCAACAGAAAGTTGCGCAAAGCAGCCAGTTCGGCGCGATCAAACCCCATGACAAAGCCCATCAGCGCCAGCATCAGCAGCACTGTCGCCAAGGATAGCAGCTTAATCCCCACAGCCGCAGAGGTGGGCAAAAGCCCAAGCAAAGTGCCCAGCAGCGTATCACCCAGCAGCCCGCCCAGACCAAAGCCATGGTCGGCTATCCATGCCTCGCTGGGCTGCAAAGTGGTGGCATAAAGGCACGCCGACAAAATGGCGAAAACCGAAAAGAAAATGCGCGGTAGAACCCGATCTGCCCCGATATGGGTGATGCAGCGCAGGCCCCATGCCGCAAACAGCACAGGCGCAGCCCAAATGCCAAGGCCGAAAATCACCACTAAGGTCGATGCCAGCGCCGCGCCAAACCCACCCAGATAATTTGCAATCGGCGCATCATTGGCCACCATCCAACCCGGATCAGATGGGGTATAACTGCCCAGCATCAGCGCGGCCAGCAGCGCCACAACCAAAAGGCCAATCCCCACCAATTCACGCCCGCGCTTTTCCAGCATTTCGGTGGTGCTATCATCCAGCAATGGGTCGCGTGTTTGGTAAGAGGCCATCGGTTTACTCCACACTATAAATGCAGTCGCGCAGGGCCGTCAGCCCTGCCTTTGTCTCGTCATAGCTGGCAACCAGCGCTACGCGGATATATCCCGCGCCTGGGTTGTGCCCGCCCACCGCGCGCGACAGGTACGCACCTGGCAGCACCCGCACGCCCGTTTTTTGCCACAGCTTCAGCGCGGCGGCTTCGCCATCGGCAACAGGCAGCCACAGGAAAAACCCGCCTTCGGGGCAGGCAAAGCCTTGGATGCCTTGGAATATCTCATCCGCCAAATCAAACTTGGCGTGGTACAGCGCGCGCGAGGCGGCCACATGGCCTTCGTCGTTCCACGCCGCTTCTGACACGCGCTGAATGGGCAGGGGCAACGGCGCACCCGCAAAGGCGCGCAGCTGTCGAATGCGCGCCATGCCCAGCGCGCCGCCTGCCACAAAGCCAGACCGCAGCCCTGGAAGGTTTGACCGTTTGGACAGCGAGTGAAAGGTAAACACGCGTTCTGGGTCTGCGCCTATTTCAGCCGCCACTTGCAGCGCGCCCACGGGCGGGCTGCTGCGCCAGATGTCAGAATAACATTCATCCGCCAGCACAGTGAAATCGTGCTTTTCCGCCAGCGCCAAAAGCTGCGTCCAGTATGCGCGGCTGGCAACCGCCCCCTGAGGGTTTGCGGGCGAGCAGATATAGGCCACGCCCACACGGTCCAGCACATCGGCAGGCAGGGCGGCATAATCGGGCAAAAAGCCTGTGGCAGCGGTGGCAGGCACATAAACAGGCTCTGCCCCCACGGTCAGGGCCGCCACGGCATAGACCTGATAAAACGGGTTCGGCATCAGCACGGCAGGCTGCTTGCCGCGTTTGGACTCGGCGCAAAGCGCGATACAGGCGTTAAACAACCCCTCGCGCGTGCCGTTCAGTACCATCAGGCGATTATCGGCAATATCAACACCATAGCGCCGCTTTAGCCATGCGGAAATGGCGGCCAAAAGGCTGGGTGTGCCGTCATTGGGCGGATAAAGGCCAAACTCATGCACATGGGCGGCCAGTATGGGGGCGACAAATTCGGGCATGGGGTGGCGCGGCTCGCCAATGGTCATGGCAATAGGATCACCGCCCGCTGGGTGATGATCCAGTAACTTCCGCAGGCGCGGAAATGCGTAATCTGGCAGGTTCGAAAACCGCTCAGGTAATGCCATGTCTGCCTCAACTCAGGGTCATGTCGCCCTGTTTGGAAGTAGAATAGCCATAAATGCGGCGCGGGTCTAGAAAAACTGCGCGGCGGCGCGCGAAAAATGGCGCGACGTGTGGCGGGGCGTTACTGTAATGCCCGCTCGGCGGCAAAAGCTATGCGCAAAAGATGGGCGCCGCCCTGCCCCATCAGCGATATTCCGACCGATGGTTGCGCCGTGGGCAAGGTAATCGCCGCCCCGCCCATCAGGTTGCCAATGCGGGTATTTCGCAGGGCCAACAGGTTTTCAGCCGCGAAAAAGGCGGGATCGTCCAGCAGGCGCTGCGCATTGGGCGGCAGAATGGGCGATGTGGGCAACAGCACTGCGTCAAACCCCGCGACAGCGGCGCGCCACTGGGCGAGGATACTGTCCAGTTCGGCCCAAGCGGCAATGTAATCGGCGGCAGTTACATCGCCGCCCGCACGAAAACGGGCCAGAATGGGGGGGAACATTTTGTCGGGTGCAGCTTCGATGGCGCTGCGCCACTGCGCATAGGCTTCGGGTGTAAAGATCAGCCCTGCCAGATGCATCGCGCGCGCCATCGCGGGAAAGTGCAGGCGCGTCACATGCGCGCCTGCGCGGGCAAGGCGGGTGATGGAATCGTCAAACCCCTTGGCGGGGGCGGCGCGAATATCATCAAAGGCGACATCCTCTAGCACCGCCAACCGCGCGCCTGCGATGGTTGCACCCGCCAAATCTGGCACAGGCGCGCCCGCCAGCGCCCCCCAAACCAGCGCGCAATCGGTCACAGTGCGAGCCAAGGGGCCGATACTGTCAAACCTTGCGCATAGCGGCACCACCCCGCCCATGGGCAGGCTGCCGTGATCGGCCTTAAACCCCACCAGATCATTCCACGCCGCGGGCACGCGAACCGAGCCGCCCGTACCGGTGCCAATCGCCGCAGGGGCCAGCCCATTGGCCACGGATGTTGCCGCGCCAGAGGATGACCCCCCCGCCACTGCTGCCGCATCATTGATGCAAGGCGGCGTGGCGGTGATTGGGTTTAGCCCTAGCCCCGAAAAGGCCAGTTCCGACATATGGGTTTTGCCAAGGCAAACTGCGCCTGCCAGCGTGGCATTGCGCAAAACTTCGGCATCCGCCTTGGGCTGGCGATTTCGCAGCAGGGCTGACCCTGCCTCGGTCGCCGCATCCCAAGTGTCAAAGTTATCCTTCCACGACAGCGGCACACCGTCTAATGCCCCCCGCCTGTGGCCAGATTTGGCACGGCCCGCCGCCGCCATCGCCTCGGCTCGCGCGCGGCCTTCTGTGGTGCGGGCATAGATGCGCGGCCCAAGGGGGTGGGCTGCGATCTGATCCAGAAAATACTCAGCCAATTCAACAGGGTTGATCTTGCCGCGCGCAATGTCTGCGCCCAAATCCACCGCCGAAAGATTGCCCCAATTTCTGCGCATATCGCCCCCGCTTTTGGCCAGCCTAGCGGCAAGGGGGCGCATGGACAATCCCGCACGATGCGCCATATTGGGGGCATGAATACAGATTTTGACATTATCATTGTGGGCGGTGGGCTGAACGGGCCCGCGCTGGCGCTGGCCTTGGGCCAAGCGGGCATGAACGTGGCTGTGGTGGATGCGCGCGCGGCTGATATGCGCGGCGCTGCGGGGTTTGACGGGCGGGCCTATGCGATTGCCGCCGCCTCGCAGCGGCTGTTGTCGGCCATTGGGGTTTGGCCAGCCTTGGCAGATCACGCCCAGCCGATGCTGCAGATCAAAACCACCGATGGCGTAGTCGGGCGCGGCCCTGCCCCGTTTTTCATGACCTTTGACCATGCCGAATTGGGCGCGGGGCCGATGGGATATATGGTGGAAGACCGCCATGTTTACGCAGGCTTTTTGGCCGCGATGCAAGGGCAGGAAAAGATCACCCTGATCAGCGGGCAAAGCGTGGTGGCGCAAGATGTAAAGGCGGGCAATGCCAGTGTGACCTTGGCCGATGGCCGCGTGTTGACAGCGCGGTTGATTGTGGGGGCCGATGGGCGGACAAGCGGTGTAGCTAGCCGCGCGGGCATTTCCCGCTGGGGGTGGGAGTATGGGCAAACCGCGCTGGTCACCGCCATTCACCACGAAAAACCCCACGGCGGCACCGCACACCAATACTTTCTACCCTCTGGCCCTTTGGCGATTTTACCGCTGCACGGCGGGCATCATTCATCGATTGTGTGGAGCGAGAAGACCGCCCTCGCCGCGCAGATACAGGCGCTGGATGATGCGGGATACTTGGCCGCCCTGCGCCCCCGCTTTGGCGATTTTCTGGGGGAGATTTCTCTCGCAGGGGCGCGGTTTACCTATCCGTTAAACCTGACTGTTGCGAAAGAATTCACCGCCCCCCGCATAGCCCTGATTGGCGATGCCGCCCACGGCGTGCACCCTATCGCGGGGCAAGGATTAAACCTTGGCCTGCGCGATGTGGCGGCGCTGGCCGAAGTTCTGACAGATGCCGCCCGCCTTGGTCTGGACATCGGCGCGCAGGACACACTTGCGCGGTATCAGGAATGGCGGCGGTTCGATACGACCCTGATGGCGCTGGGGATGGATGGGGTGAATAAGCTGTTTTCGAACGACAACCCCGTGCTGCGGGGATTGCGGGATATCGGGATGGGGGCAGTGGCAGCCATGCCTGCCCTGCGGCGGGCGTTTATGGGCAAAGCGGCGGGGGTGGCGGGGGAAGGGATGCCGAGGTTGCTGCGGGGGGAGAGGGTTTAATCCATGACGAAGTTTGATTGGCATAGTGCCGAATTAAGCCGAGAAACCGCCCTCAACAAGGATTACAAGACAACTCAAAACGTGCGTCGTTTCCTTCGCACTCAATGCGGTGACGATTTCAAACTGGATCGACCTTTCATTAAGTGGATCAAAGACGGCAATCCAAAGACGTTAGGTGACATTGCTGACGCGTGGACCAATCGTCGGCTCTAACGACAAATCAGTGGATGAATCGCCCCCCCTCAAATCATCCGTATCGCATCCTTGCCCACCGCCAGCGCATACCCCCGCTTGGCCACAGTCTTCACCAGCAGCTCTGCCACCAGCTGATTGCCCAAAGCGTCGCGCAGGCGTTTGATGCGGGTCGCCCCTGCCGCCTCGTCGCAATCGGCGGCGTCGCGGCCCGAGATCACGCCTTCAATCTGCGCGCCTGTTAGTATGTCGTCGTCCATCCGTGCCTCGGCCAGAACCGACAGGGTTTCCAGCGCGGCTTCGGTTAGGTCAAACTCTAGATCGTTGATGTAAACCGTGCGGGCCTCGCGGGAAATTAGGATCGATTGCACCTGTATCCCGCTGCGGGCTATGGCGGATATGCGGCGGTTTTGCGCGATGATCGTCACCAAAAACACCAATGCTGCAATCATCAGCGCGGTGGAAAAGGCCAGCAAAACAAAGATGACTTGGCGATAGCTTTGCAGAACTTCGGAAAAGGCCGTGCCAGAACCTGCAAGAATCTCAAGCAGTTTAATCTCGGCCCCCGATGTCAAATCTGCATTGGCGACAAACAGCGCCTCGACCCGCGCGTTAAAGGCGTTGGCATCGGGCAGATAGGCGAACAAAAACACCGCCGTTGCCAGCAAAACGGCAAGAATCGCAGCCATGCCGAACAGAACCGCGCGGTTGCCCGCGCGCAGCAAATCAGAAGCGAAGGAAGTAATTGGCCGCACTCTCTTGTCTTTCTGCCAAACCCGTTTCATCGAAACTGGACACAATGGCCAGCAATGTCCAGCCATTTGCGGCCAAACGCGCGGCAAGGTCTGCTTCGGCATTGCCGCCACAGGCCACTTCGGCCACGCCGTAATGCAGCCGCAGCGGGTTATCTTTCTTTGCCTTATAGTCAACATAGCAGGCACCATAGGCAGGCACCGAAAGGGCAATCAGGGCAGTAAAGGTTAGGATCAGCTGTTTCATGGCGGGCCTCACGGGAATGGCCAAGTTATCGCGCAAGGCGGCGCTGATATGCAATAGCGCTAAAGCGTGAGGGCCAGCTTGCGCCCTTCGTGAAAGGCATAGGCCGCAAGGCGGGGGGCCATGCAATCGCCGATGCGGTGCAGGGTCTTATCGGCGATGGTTTCGGGAAACGGGTCAAAGGCGCGGTTGGTGGTGGCCATGACCAGTGCGCTGGCGCCAAGGGTTTCTTCCACCCCCGTCAGCATGTTGCGAATGGTCGCGCCATTGCCGTGCCATGCTGTAAGGCAATGTTCCACCCGAAAAGTCACACCCAACCCAGCCAGCCGCTTGCGTGCGGCCCCATCGGCGGCGGTGCGGGCAATCTCGCGGCCGACAAAGGGTTCAGGGGTGATGATGGTCACGCTATGCCCTTTTTCGGCCACATACCAAGCCGTGCCCACCCCGCGCCAATTGCTGCCTTCGTCATAAATCAGCACGCTATCGCCAAGCCGCGCCTCGCGCCGCAGCACGGCTTCGGGCGCAAAAACGCCGCCCAAATCAATGCCGGGCAGGGCAGGCAGATCAGGCCGCCAGCGCTGTGCGCCTGACTCATCGGGCAGGCTGCCTGTGGCTATGATGATCGTATCGGCGGGATGGGCGGCAAGGTCTGCCTCGTCCAGATAACTGTTGCGATGCAGCGCTACGCCCAAATCGGCAAATTGGCGTTCATACCATGCCATCAAATCTAGAATTTGCGCGCGGCGCGGCTGCAGGCC
>JAIXVS010000308.1 GCA_027482795.1 Rhodobacter sp. | reverse complement strand
GGGTAGACGGTATTTCTGCCCTGCTGGCGCGCGCCAAGGGCGGCAGCTTGCTGCTGGACGAGGTGGGCGATTTTGACGATGACACGCAAGCCCGTTTGGTGCGGATGCTGGACGTGATGGCCGACCCGAACGCCCGCATTATGGCCACAAGCCAAACCGATTTGCAGGCCAAAATGGAAAGCGGGGCTTTTCGTAAGGACTTGTATTATCGCCTTGGCGGCGTGCTGATTTCTGTCCCCCCTCTGCGCGAACGGGTCGAAGACATTCCGCTGCTGGCGCAGCATTTTCTGGCCAAGAGCGAGCGTGACACTGGCACCGCCCGCCATCTTGCCCCTGCTGCGATGGAGGTGGTGCGCGCCCATCCGTGGCCTGGTAATGTGCGGCAATTGGAAAATGTGCTTAAACGCCTGCAAGTGACCGCGTCCGAGCCTGAAATCACCAAATCTGAACTAGACCATGCCATGGGCGGCGCGCAGGCCTTGCCCAGCCCGCGCAGTGGCGGCGTGATCGAGGGGGAAAAACTGTCAGCTTCCGTCGCGCGGCATCTGAAGCGGTATTTCGATTTGCACAATGGTCAGCTGCCACCCAACGGGGTGTATGACCGCATTTTGCGCGAAATCGAGGTGCCGTTGATTGAAATCGCGCTGGATGCCACGGCGGGCAACCAAGCAAAATGTGCCGATCTTTTGGGAATCAACCGCAATACCTTGCGTAAAAAGATCACCGAGCTGGATATTTCCGTGACAAGGCGCCGCAAGCTGATGTAAAAGCGCCACAATACGTGGCGTTTGGGTGACTCTGCCCATAACTGCCATCGGGGGAATATTGGGGTAGGGCGTGAACGGCGCTTTTCGCAGCACTGTAGGAACACGGCTGTCGCGTTTGCGGCGCAGCAGGCTGTTGCGCAATTATGCCGCCGTGGCGCTGATTGTGCTGGGCCCGCTGCTGGCGGGGACAACCTTTTTGGCGCTGGGGCCGTTTGCCCTGTCGGCGGGGTCGGATGCGCTGCGCTTGGTGCTGCTGGCTGATATGATTTATGTACTGGTTATTGCGGCCACGGTGGCCGCGCGCGTGGCCCAAACCGTGGCGGCGCGGCGGCGCAATTCGGCAGGATCGAAGCTGCATTTGCGCCTGACGGGGGTGTTCGGGCTGGTGGCCCTTGTGCCCACGGTTTTGGTTGCAGTTTTTGCCGTGCTGACGCTGAACATCGGGCTAGAGGGGTGGTTTTCGCAGCGGGTGCGCGATGTGGTCGGATCATCGCTGGCCGCCGCCACTGCCTATGATGCCGACCAAACCAGCGCCCTGCGCCAAGATGCCAGCGCCTTTGCCGCCAGCCTGAACGGCGCGCGCCGCGATCGGCTTTTACAGGCCGATACCCAAGTGCGCGATGCCTTGGGCCAATTGCTGCCGCAAGTGCAGCGCGGCCTTTCTGAAGTGTATTTCATCGATGGCGCAGGTACGATTCGCGCACGTGGGCCGCGCAGTTATTTGTTCGGATATGAACCGCTAAGCCCCAGTGATTTCAGCGCGGCCAATGCGGGCGAGATTGTGATTGTACAAGATTGGCCGCAAAACGAGCTGCGCGCGCTGATCCGCCTGACCGAATTTGCTGACCGCTATCTTTATATCACCCGCATTGTCGATGGTCGCATTTTGCAACTGCTGGACGAGGCGCAGCAAAACGTGCGCCTCTATCAGCAATTGGAAGAAGATCGCGGCCGCGTTTTGTTTAACTTCGGTCTGATCTACATCGGTTTTGCGGTGATTTTGGTTTTGGCAGCCGTATGGATGGGCATGTGGTTTGCAGAACGCCTCTCGCGCCCTGTGGGGCGGCTGGCGCTGGCGGCGGAACGGGTGGGCCGCGGCGATTTGGATGTGCAAGTCACCGAAGAACAGGGCGATGATGAAATTGCCACTTTTGGCCGCGTTTTCAACCAGATGACGCGGCAGTTAAAGGCGCAGCGCGACGATTTGCGCGCCACAAATGCCATCACCGAAGAACGCCGCAGGCTGTTTGATTCGGTTCTGTCTTCGGTCACCGCAGGGGTGATTGGGCTAAATGACGCAGGCGCGATAGATTTTGCCAACCCTGCCGCGCTGTTCTTGCTGGATCTGCCACAAGATCAGCACGGCCAAAACCTTGCCCTTGCCGTGCCAGAATTTGGCCCCTTGCTGGCGCGTCTGGTCAGCAGCGGCGGCAGCGCCCTGCAAGAAGAGGTGCGGCTGACGCGGCGCGGCAAATTGGAAAGCCTTTTGGTGCGCATGAGCAAGCGGCGCGGCGCGACGGGCGGGCTAGAAGGGTTTGTGGTGGCCTTTGATGATGTGACCGAACTGGTTTCGGCCCAGCGTATGGCGGCGTGGGGCGATGTGGCGCGGCGCATCGCACACGAGATTAAAAATCCGCTGACCCCCATTCAGCTTTCGGCAGAGCGGATCAAACGCAAATTTCTGCCCCAAGTGCAAGACACCGCCGATTTAACCCAACTGACCGAAGTGATCGTGCGCCAAACCAATGATCTGCGCCGCATTGTGGATGAGTTTTCGCGCTTTGCCCGCATGCCCGAACCTGATCGGCGCACGCAAGATATCGGCGCGCTGCTGCGGGCGGCGGTTTTGCTGCAAGAAAACGGCCAACCCTCAGTGCGCTTTGTCAAATCTATTCCCCACGCGCCGATTATGCTGGAAATTGACGGCACGATGATTGGCCAAGCGCTGACAAACCTGATGAAAAACGCAGGCGAAGCCATTGATGAATATATAGAAAAGACCGCGCCCGATCATAAGGGCGAAATTCATGTATCTCTCGCCCAAGGCAATGGCCACGTACAGATGACCATTGCCGATAATGGCGCAGGCCTGCCCGCAGACCGTTCGCGCCTGTTTGAACCCTATATGACCACGCGTGCAAAAGGCACGGGTCTGGGCCTGCCGATTGTCAAGAAAATCATCGAAGAACACGGCGGTACCCTGACCCTGACCGATGCCGCCCCTTTTGCAAAGGCCGCCCATGCAGGGGCGCTGGCGACCATCACGCTGCCCTATGTTGCCACATCACAGACCAAGGAGCACGACCAACCATGAGCATTTTGATCGTTGATGATGAAAAAGACATCCGCGAACTTGTGGGCGATATCCTGCGCGAAGAGGGTTTCGCCGTGCGCCTTGCCGCCAATTCGGACGAATGTATGGCGCAGATTAACACCGATGCGCCCAGCCTGTTGATTTTGGATATTTGGCTGAAAGACAGCCGCATGGACGGGATTGATATTTTAAAATCCGTGCGCCGCGATAACCCCGATATTCCTGTGGTGATCATTTCAGGCCATGGCAATATTGAAATCGCCGTCGCCGCCATCAAACAAGGCGGGTAAAAAAAAAAAAAAAAACCCTTTAATATCGATCAGTTGATGGTTGTTGTCACGCGGGCGATGGAAACATCGCGGCTGCGGCGCGAAAATGCCGATTTGCGCAAACGCGAAGTGACCAGCAGCGAAATGCTGGGTAATTCGGCGGCGCTAAAGGGGCTAAAGGCGCAGCTGGATAAGGTGACCAAAACCAATTCGCGCGTCATGCTGACGGGGCCATCGGGCGCGGGCAAGGAAACCGCCGCGCGCTATATTCATGCCAACTCAAACCGCGCAGGCGCGCCGTTTTTGGCCGTGTCCAGCGCCACGGTGGAACCCGAACGCATGGAAGAGGTGCTGTTTGGCCGCGAGGTGGGCGGCCGTGATGGGGCTGGGCGCGGCGTGGAACGCGGCGCGTTGGAAGAGGCGCATGGCGGCGTGATCTATTTCAACGAAGTGGCCGATATGCCGCTGGTTACGCAGGGAAAAATTCTGCGCGTGCTGACAGATCAGCAATTTACGCGCGTGGGCGGCACCGATAAGGTGCGGGTGGATTTGCGGGTGATCTCATCCACCACGCGCGATTTGCGGGCCGAAATCGCCGCAGGCCGCTTTCGCCAAGAACTGTTTGATCGCCTGAACGTGGTGCCCATCGCCGTGCCGCCGCTGTCTGATCGGCGCGAGGATATTCCAGAACTGACGCGCCATTTTATCGCCCAACTCAACCGCGCCCAAGGCCTGCCGCTGCGCGAACTGACGCCCGAGGCCGAGGCGCTGCTGCAAACCATGTTGTGGCAGGGCAATGTGCGCCAATTGCGCAATGTGATCGAGCGTGTGCTGATTTTGGGCGAAGGTACGGGCGCGATTGAGGCGCGCGAATTTCCAGGCCAAGAGGTGGCGGCAGACCAATCGGGGCGGATGATTTTGGGCGGAACCGTGGCCACGCTGCCCCTGCGCGAGGCGCGCGAAGTGTTTGAACGCGAATATCTGCTGGCGCAGATCAACCGCTTTGGCGGCAATATCAGCCGCACGGCGGGCTTTGTCGGCATGGAACGCTCTGCCCTGCATCGCAAGCTGAAATCGCTGGGCGTCGTCTCGCCCGGGAAAGGCAATGACGACGAGGAAGACGACTAAACCGCACCTTTTGCCGCGCGGTGCGCATTTCCCCAGCATTTTCCCGCGCAAGGCGCTGATTTTGTGCTGGAATCGTGCCGCCTTTCGCGC
>JAIXVS010000117.1 GCA_027482795.1 Rhodobacter sp. | reverse complement strand
CAGACGGCGTTTGTTGGCACCGATAACCGCGCGGCAGGGGCGACCGCGGGGCGGTTGATGGGACGGTTTTCGCACCAGCGTGCAGGATCGGTGCTGGTTATCGCAGAATCGATGCAATCGCGCGACAGCGTGGAACGCCGTTTGGGCTTTGATGCCGTGATCAATGCCGATTTTCCGAACCTAACCGTTTTGCCTTCGTTAGAGACATACGGCGACCGCGAACGGACAGAGCGGATTATTCGCAGCAGTTTTGTCAATCATGCGGAAATCAGCGGCGTTTATATTCTAAGTTCGGAAGCGCGGGTGCCTTTGGAAGTGGTCACCGAGATTTCGCATCGGGCCAAACCCATCATCATCGCGCATGAACGCACGCCCTTTACCGTAGCCGCTTTGCGGGCGGATAAGATTGACACCCTGATCACCCAAGACACGGGCCATTTGGTGCGCAGCGCCCTGCGCGTGTTGCGCGCCAAGGTGGATGGCCGCGAAATTTTGGCATCTCAGGAAAAGATTAGGATCGAAATTCTGCTGAAGGAAAACATTTAAGGTTTTCCTGCGGGGCAGGGCAATTCCAGTTGCGGGGCGCATATGGCACGCCCCGCCAGATCAAACACGGCTCAGGTTTAGCCGCTGATTAGTTGCTGGCGGGCGGCGTTGTGGGCGCTGTGGCCGCAGGCGGGGCTGCTGGCGCGTCTGTTGTGGGGGGCAGCAAATCGCCCTCAAGCGTGGGCAGCGCAGGCTCTTCTGCGGGCACCGTGCCGCCAAGCTGGTCGATGACCGAAGAACTGCCCGCATCTGCCGCAGCCAGAATCGTCAGCGTGATCGAGGTGATGATAAACCCAATGGCAAGGCCCCATGTGATTTTGCCAAGGGCCGTGGCTGCCGCGCGCGAAGATACCGCGCCGCCACCGCCGCCGCCCATGCCCAAACCGCCACCTTCCGAACGTTGCAGCAGCACAATGCCGATCAGCAGCAGTGCAAGGATCAGGTGAATGGTCAGGACGACGTTTTCCATCGGGGCAGCCTTTTTTCAATCTTGCGCCTATCTAGGCGAGGGCGGGCAAAGGTGCAAGTGCGTTGCTAGTCTTCTTCCCGCTCGCACACAGCGGACAGTTTGTTGCCATCGGGATCGCGCACGTAGCACGCATAGAAATTGGCGCGGTAGCGCAGGCCAGGCGCGCCTTCATCGCTGCCGCCGTTTTCCAGCGCCGCCTTGTAGAACGCATCCACCGCTGCACGGGTGGGGGCGTCAAAGGCGGGCATAGATCCGTTGCCAATACTGGCGGGTTTGCCATCAAAGGGCAGGGTCACCCAAAACGGCGTGCGGGGGGCATCGGCGGGGCCGTAACCGATTTCGCTATCGTCCTGCCCGCGAAAGACATAGCCCAGCGTCGGCATGGCTGCGTCATAAAACCGCTTGGCGCGGGCCAAATCGTTGCAGCCGATGGTGATATATAGAAACATGACGCCCCCCCTTTTGGGCCAAGATGCCGCCGCCCTGGGCAACTGTCCAGTGTTTTGCGCTTTCGCTTGGGCGCGACCCTCGCTATAGATCAGGCGGTTTCTCCCAAATGATAGGATACACCATGGCGAATGTTGTCGTTGTCGGCGCCCAGTGGGGCGACGAGGGCAAGGGAAAGATTGTCGATTGGCTGTCGCAGCGTGCCGACGTGATCGCGCGCTTTCAAGGCGGGCATAACGCAGGCCATACCCTTGTGATTGACGGGGCGGTGTACAAGCTGTCCTTGCTGCCATCGGGCATTGTGCGCGGCGGCAAGCTTTCGGTCATTGGCAATGGTGTGGTGCTGGACCCATGGCATTTGGTGATGGAAATTGACAAGCTGCGCGGGCAGGGGGTGGAAATTACCACCGAAAATCTGATGATTGCCGAAAACGCGCCGTTGATCTTGCCGCTGCACGGCGAATTAGACCGCGCCCGCGAAGATATGGGCAGCCAATCGGGCGTGGCGAAAATTGGCACCACGGGGCGCGGCATTGGCCCTGCCTATGAGGATAAAGTGGGCCGCCGCGCCATTCGCGTGGCAGATTTGGGCGATGAGGCGACACTGATCGCCCGCATTGACCGCCTGATCGGCCATCACAATGCGCTGCGCGCGGGGCTGGGGATTGACCCCGTGAACCGCGAAGACTTGCTGGAAAAATTGCGCGCGATTGCGCCCCAAGTGCTGCCCTATGCCAAGCCTGTATGGAAAGTGCTGCATGAGGCGCGCCTTGCGGGCAAGCGCATTTTGTTCGAAGGCGCACAAGGCGCGCTTTTGGACATCGACTTTGGCACCTATCCCTTTGTTACATCATCGAACGTGATCGCGGGTCAAGCGGCCACGGGCACGGGCATGGGGCCAGGCGCGATTGATTTTGTGCTGGGCATTGTGAAAGCCTATACCACCCGCGTGGGCGAGGGGCCATTTCCTGCCGAGCTGAAGGACGAGGTGGGCGAGCGTTTGGGCGAGCGCGGGCATGAATTTGGCACCGTTACGGGGCGCAAGCGCCGTTGCGGCTGGTTTGATGCGGTTCTGGTGCGCCAGACGTGCATCACGTCGGGGGTTACGGGCATTGCCCTGACCAAGCTGGACGTTTTGGATGGGTTCGACACGCTGAAAATTTGCGTGGCCTATGATTTGGACGGCCAGCGGCTGGATTATCTGCCTACAGCCGCCGATCAGCAGGCGCGCTGCACCCCGATTTACGAGGAAATCGAAGGGTGGAGCGAGACCACCGCTGGCGCGCGCAGCTGGGCCGATTTGCCCGCCGCTGCCATAAAATATGTGCGCCGCGTGGAAGAGTTGATTGGCTGCCCAGTCGCGCTACTTTCCACATCACCAGAGCGCGAGGATACCATCCTTGTGACCGATCCATTTGTAGGGTGATCCATGACGCAGACCGAACCAAGCGCGAAACACATGTCCTACAAGGCGCGCAAGCGCTGGGCGCTGTTTGCGCTGCTGGTCGGTATGCCGATTTACATCGTGATCGTGCTAAACCTGATGACATCGATCGACCGATTGCCATTTTGGGCCGAAGTGGTGGCTTATGTGGTTTTGGGCATAGCGTGGATTTTCCCGCTGAAACGGGTGTTTTTGGGCGTGGGTCAGCCCGACCCTGATGCGCCGCAAGCCCCTGACGAGACATGAAAAAGGCGCGAAGGGAACCCTTCGCGCCTTTTGGTTTGGGCAAGGTTTATTTGGCAGGGCTTCCGCCTAAATCGCCTCGCGCAGCGCTTCGGCCAGCAGGGGCGAGCGGTCTGTGACCGCAAACAGACCCGGTTCCATTTCGGCAAAACGGCCCATGCCCAGAAGTTGGTTGAAGATCTGCACCGATGCTTCGCGCGTCATGGGTAGGGCATCGGGCAGGCTGGACATATGGCGGATCAACTGGCGGCGGCGGAACAGTGGCTGCTTTTCGATGTGCGCGACGTAAATGGCCGACGCTTCCATAAGTTCGATCTGTTCAGACGCGCCCAAACGATCTGCAAAATCCTCAAAAGTTTCCATGCCCGTAAAGATATTGCTTTGCGGGCCCGTGCTGTTCAGGCCCGTGCTGTTCAAGCCCGCAGCATCGTCTTCGTCATCGCTGGCGCGAAAGATGTTTTCGGCGGGCAGAATGGCGGGGGCAAGTTTCAGCGGCGCGTCGCTGCGCTTTGGCTCGCTGCGGTCAATGCGCTGTTCGGATACCAAAACCAAGGTCGCGCTGCGCGGGCCGCCATCGGGGGCGACTTGATCTAGCGTTTGGCGGTAGGTGTCGCGCATTGCATCTTCGCTGCCCACAACTGCGGCCAAATCGCGGTCTGCCTTGGTGGCGGCAGCGGCGGCTTTCATATGCGCCAGCGCGGCTTGGCGGCGGCGCACGTCATCATCGGCCAAATCTGTGTTGGCGCGCGCGATCAGCTTATCCAGCGTCGCCTCGGTCGGGTTGATTTTGGCGCGCGGCGCGGCGGGCGCGGGGCTAAGAACCAGTGGCGCGGGCGCATCCAAAGCCGCCAGTTCGGCCGCAAGCGCGGCTTCGCCTGCCGCGCTAAGGGGGGCAGGTTGGATTTGCGCCTGCGCCAGAACGGCGTTGGCGATGCCGCCCGTTTGGGCCACACGGCGGATGCGGATCACGCGCGTGCGGGGCGATTGTGTGTCTGCCGATGCGGCTGGCGGCTGGGCTGGCGGCTGGGCTGTTTCGATCTTGCCGCTTTGCCCGCCACGCACCACTTCGACGCGGTATTTGGGCGCATCAGGGTTTGATGGCGCTTGCACTTGTGCAGGCGCGGGTACCGCTGTTTGTGCAGGTTCTGCGACTGCTGGCGCGGCTGGCAGTTCTGCCGGCGCAAGGGCAGGCTGCGGCGCTGTGATCAGCACTTCGGCCCCTTGTCCGCCGCGAATGGTTTGCGCTGGGGCGTTCGGATCGGGTTTGATCACGCGGCGCGGGGGGACGGCGTCGGCTGCGGGGGGCATGGGTGCGGGAGTCGCCACTTCGCCCGCAACTGCGCCCAAATCTTTTGGCGGTGCGGCATCGGCGCTGTCGTCGTCTTCGGTATAGCTGTCTTTGGGCTGGCCCAGCAGGGTGTCAATCGCTGCGCTTGCGGCTGTCGCCGCAGCAGCTACGGCTGTGGGGGCTGGCGTTGGGGCAGGGGCCGCAACTGGTTCGGCCACTGCTTCTGCAACGGGTGCGGGGGCTGCAACTGGAGCAGGTGATTCCGCTGAAACAGCTTTCGCCTCTAACGCCTCGATATAGCGAGATTTTTCATCAATCTCGGCGCGCAAACGGGCAAGGCGCGCGGCGGCTTCATCGGCCTCTAGCTTGGCGGCGTCTTTATCAAGCAAGGCGGGCGCGGGTGGCGCAGGCGGGGCCGCTTGCTGCGCGGTGATCGCATCGCCTTGGCGCAGCACAACGCCGTTTTCTTGCAATTGCGCCTGAACGCGGCGCTGGCTGGCGCCTTCGGCAATGCGGTGTAGCATATCGGCATCGGGCGTGGGCGGCTCTGCCCCGAAAAAGCGGTCATCAGCGGCCAGATCGCGGAAATATTCGGCAATCACCTTCATCGTGCTGAAAGGGTCTTCAAACCCCTCCAACGTGCAGGAGAAAGTTCCATAGGAAACTGTTAAAATCTTACTCGCACCCGTCATGGAAGCCGCCTTTTACATAAACGCAGGGCCAGCAATGCACGGCAATGCGCGCAATTCCATGGACAGACTGTGGTAATATAAGGGATAGATTGTGGCACTGGCCCATCAGTTCTGCCGCAATTGAGTAAAATATGCCCCCAAACCCTAAGCTATTTCAAAACAAAGTCAAAAGCCAATCTGCGGTAACCTTGGTGGGCGGGGGCGCGTTTGGCGCGCGGGATTTGGCCCATGCGCTGGCATTGGCACCCTATTTGGTGGCGGCAGATGGGGGCGCGAACCGCCTTTTGGCGCTGAACGTGGCACCGCGCGCGGTGATTGGCGATTTGGATTCGATCAACGCGCAGGCGCGGGCGGCGTATTCTGCGCAACTGATCCATGTGCCCGCGCAAGACGACACCGATTTTGACAAATGCCTTGCCGTTCTTGATGCGCCCTTTGTCATTGGGCTTGGCTTTGTGGGTTCGCGGATGGATCATGGGCTGGCGGTGCTGGCGGGGCTTTTGCGCCGCCCTGAACTGCCTGTGTTTTTGCTGGGCGGGCGGGATGTGATTTTTCTGGCCCCGCCGCGCCTGTCGCTGAACCTGCCGCGCGGCGCGCGAGTGTCGCTGTTTCCCTTTGGCGCGGTAACGGGGCACTCGACAGGGCTAGATTGGCCGATAGGCGGGATCAATTTCGCCCCCGATGCGGCCATTGGCACGTCTAACCGCGCCAGTGGCGGGCAGGTCACGCTTGAATTTTCGGCGCGCAAAATGCTGGTGATTTTGCCGCGCGCCTATCTGAAATCAGCCCTTACGGGGTTTGGGTTTGCCCCGACAGGCGCGCCGCAAGCGCCCGTTCGCGCTGAATGATATACAGGCCCGACCCCACAATCAGCACAATGCCGCCCCATGTGATCAGATTGGGAAAATCGCCAAAAATCAAATAGCCCAAGGCGACCGAGACGACCATTTCAAAATAATGCAGCGGGGCCAATGTGCTGGCAGGGGCATAGCGCAGCGATAAGGTCATGCACATATGCGCAACTGCCGCCCAAAACCCCACGCCAAACAGCCACAGCCACGCGGTGCCTTGCGGCATAACGGGGTCTAACGTGGCCAATAGGCCCGCCCCGCCCACCCTGTCCATCGCCCACAGCACGGGCAAAATCATAGCCGAGCCGATCACCGAGGTGTGCAGCTGCTGCGTGACGGGGTGCATCAGCGGGCCAATGGTTTGCGTCACCGCCATATAAAAGGCAAAGGCAAAGGCGCAGGCAAGGGCATAGAACGTGGCCGCCCCATAGGTTTGCAAGCTGGGCTGAATAACCAACAGCGATCCTGCAAAGCCGACAATGGCGGCGGCAATGCGGCGCGGGCCGACATGGTTGCCAAACACAAAATGCCCCATAATCAGCAAGATCAGCGGCGATAGGAAGGCAATCGCCAGCGCGTCGGCCATGGGCATCACCGCGACAGCGGCAACAAAGCTATAGGTCGAGGCGATCAGCAGCAGCGCGCGCAGCGCCAAAAGCCAGCCCACATGGGCGGGCACGCGCCATGTCAGCCCCATCGCCAGCGCCACGGGGATCATCAGCGCGCCTTGCACCACAAAACGCGCGGCCACAATCTGCCCCACGGGGATGGTGGCCGTGGCCAGTTTGCTGCTGGCATCCAGCATCGGGGCCAGCACGCAAAAGGCCAGCATCAGGCCAATGCCCAGTAATGTGCGATCTTTGGTCATTTGCCACCCCCAATTGCCCCTGTTGTGCCAGTGCAAGGGCGCTGATGCCAGCCCATTTGCGACCCCCTTAAACAAAAGGGGCGCAGTGACATTGCCGTGAAGACAGCCCATTTTTCCATTTTGCGCTTGCGTAGCACCGCCGCTTTGGGCAGCGATGGCGCAAAGGGAGGCGGAAATGTTTGACGGAAGCCTGCGCAAACCGATTGATTTGGCCACGGCCCCCATGGGTGCGCGGCTTGCGCGCGCGGGTGTCAGCGCCAATGCGGTTACGCTGGCGGGTCTGGCCTTGGGGCTGGGCGCGGCGGGGGTGATTGCAGCGCAGGGCCACTTGATCTGGGCTTTGGCGCTGATACTGGCCAGCCGTATTGCCGATGGTTTGGATGGGGCGGTTGCGCGCGCGCAGGTCGGGGCGGGGCGGAAAACCGATTTCGGCGGGTATTTGGACATTACCTGCGATTTCATTTTCTACGGGGCCATTCCGCTGGCCTTTGCCCTGCGCAGCCCAGACAACGCGCTGCCCGCCGCCCTGCTGCTGACCAGTTTTTACATCAATGGCGCAACCTTTTTGGCCTATGCGATTTTTTCCGAAAAACGCGGTCTGGCCCCGCGTGCGGTAGACAGCGCGCGCGGTGATAAATCGCTGCATTTCACCGCAGGCCTTGCCGAAGGGTTCGAGACGATTGCGGTTTTTGCAGCGTTTTG
>JAIXVS010000024.1 GCA_027482795.1 Rhodobacter sp. | reverse complement strand
GGGTTGTTGGGCCTAATTGTGCGGCTGACCGTTGCGGCGGGGGACAGCGTTGTCACCTCGCGCGGGACATATCCCACCTTTAACTACCACGTCACAGGCTTTGGCGGGGCGCTGCACCTTGCGCCCTATGCAGGGGATGCCAGCGATCCGCAGGCGCTGGTGGATGTGGCGCATAAGGTGGGCGCAAAGCTGGTTTACATCGCCAACCCTGACAATCCGATGGGCAGCCATCACAGCGCGGATACAATCCGCGCTATGTTAGATGCCCTGCCCCCCCAAACCCTACTGATTTTGGACGAGGCCTATATCGAATTTGCCCCCGCGGGCACCGCGCCCGACATCGCGCCAGATGACCCACGCCTGATCCGCTTTCGCAGCTTTTCCAAGGCCTATGGGCTGGCGGGTGTCCGCCTTGGCTTTGGCATTTGCGCGCCCGATTTGGCCCGCGCCTTTGACCGCGTGCGCAACCATTTTGGGCTGGGGCGCATTGTGCAGGCGGGGGGGCTGGCTGCGCTGGAGGACTCTGCGCATTTGGCGCAGGTTCTGGCAGGCAGTGTGGCCGCACGGGCGCGCATTGCACAAATCGCGGGGGAAAACGGCCTGCGCGCGCTGCCCTCGGCCACCAATTTCACTTGCGTTGATGTGGGGCGGGATGGCGATTACTCCCGCCGCGTGCTGGCCAATTTGGCGCAAAGCGGTATCTTTGTGCGTATGCCCAGCGCCGCGCCGCAAGATCGCTGTTTGCGCATCAGTCACGGCACGATGGATGATTTAGACCTGCTGGCCGAAGCCCTGCCCCGCGCGCTGTAACTATTCTGCCGCCGCCAAGGGCCGCAAGGGCGCGGGCGCGTCAAACACCATGCGCGAGACCTGATCTTGGTCTTCGCCATTAGCCACCATATGCGCGCCGCGCAGGATCACACGGCGAAACACCAGCATATTCAAATAACTGGTTTTCGTGCCGCCCGTCAGCCCTGCACGTTCGTCCAAGGGCAAGGTGTCGGCGCGGACATATTCCCAACCCTCGCGCCCCATATCGTTCATCACGCTGGACAGCGACAGGGCAAAGCGTTCTTCGCTGCTGGCCCCGCGCGCGCGCGTGGCGCGGCGCGGCGCAGGAATGACGCGGTATTCGTAATTCAAACTAAGCATCACACACCCCCCAAACGCATTGCCTAAAATTCTATCAAAATCTGCAAAATTTTCAAAGAAAAACGCTAAAGTTGTATGATTTTGCGTGGATTGGAAACGGTCACCATACCAATTGCGGTGGGCTGGATTGGGGCCACTAGGGCTGGGGCGGAATGGCTGGCAACTGCGGTGCATTCAGCCCTGCAAAGGGGGCGCGCCATGCGGGAATCGCATCCAGCCGCGCGGCCCATGCGGCGATATTGGGGTAATCATGGATCGGCAGGCCTGCCACATCGTTAAAGGGCAGAAAGGTGGCCATGCGAAAATCGGCATAGGACAGCCCGCTATCGAGCAAAAATTCACGCCCCGCCAGATGGCCGTTCAGCTGGGCGGCATGGGTCGCAAATTCCTCCAGCCCCTGCGCCACAGCGGCGGGGTCGACAGGGCCAATGCCATAGCGCTGCTTGGTGCCATATTCGAACGCCACCATATCGCAGGCGCGGACAAAATAGTTATGCGCCCAAGATATCCAGCGGATCATGTCGGGCATATCCGCGCCCATCCGCCAAAAATCACTGCCCGTGATTTGGCACAACCGCGCGGTGATTGCGTCCGTCTCCCACAGGGGCGCGCGGCCAGCCTCGGCCAAAATCGGAATGCGCAGGCTGGGGTTTAGCGGGCGGAACCTATCCGACTGTGCAGGATCAAAGGGCGATGCCCATTGCAGTGTGACAGGCGCATTTAGGTACCGCGCCACCGCCACACACAGGCGCGGGTTGGGGTTGCGGGAATAGTATAGGGTTGGCTTCAAGTAAAAGTCCTTTTATATCAATGTCCTAACTAGAATTTCGACTTCTCGAGTGTGAACGGAACATGCAACACATAAACCACTCTGAAACATTTTCTTGCGAAGATGGTCGAATTGTTGGAAAGGTTACCATATACCTATCGCTAGGAGCGATACCGTGGAATACAGCCTTCACATCGAAAACGGCATGACACCGCAGACGATCCCCTTGGATCAGCTGGCAGAATATATGACTGCGCTTGCCGAGTTGCTTGGTGAGAAAAGCCACGTTCATTTGCACGAAGTGCGCGAAGGCTGTGTCGCAATCGCTGTTGAGGTCGATGATGCAGGCGCAGAAAAGGTTGACATTCGACTTGAGAGCATAATTCAAAGCCAATCGAGCACGGATATTGGCAGAGCGTATAAGCGCTTAGATGAACTCTTGCGCAAACACAATGCCAGTGGGACCTTGCGAAACAACAATGACGTGGTTGTCATTCCGTTCCCTGGAGTCACAGCACCAAGGCCCATTACTTTCGGCCCCATCAAGCAGAATGGTAGTATCGCTGGTGAATTGGTGCGAATTGGTGGAACTGACGAGACGATACATTTGATGCTTCGGGACGGGAATGTAACGATCAGCAATTTGTCGACAAGCAAGGCAATTGCGCGTGAACTTGCAAAGAAACTCTTTAATGGCACTATCCGTGTGAAGGGTGAGGGAACTTGGAGTCGCGGCGAAGATGGACAGTGGTGTCTAGATAGGTTCAAAGTCACCGACTTTGAAGAGTTGGACGACACTCCACTAGCAGTTACAGTTGCAACATTGCGCGCGGTTGAGGGCAGTGAATGGCGGGCAGTGCCTGACCCTGTATCCGAATTGTTGGCTGATCGCCGCGCAGATGGAGAAGCCCATTGAAGGTTGTGGTGGATACTACCGTTCTTATTTTCTTTTTTGATGGAACCGCCGCTGCACCAGTCAACACAGTTACTGGCATGGAACTTGAAGGTTGCCAAGCCCGTGTCAATTACTTGGTAAAGTCTCTCAGCGACAGGGGCACAACGATCGTTATCCCGACACCTGTTCTGGCAGAAATTCTGGTGAAGGCAGGGAGCGCAACTAATGAATGGATAGCCAGAATAACCCGCAACCGGTTTATAGAGGTCGCAGATTTTGATATTCGTGCGGCAGTCGAATTTGCGGCAGTATATGGTGCCCGACCGAAGTCCGCAGATGAAGAAAAGCGGAAAATGAAGTTCGACGATCAGATTTTGGCTATCTCGCGCGTTGCGAATGCTGAGGTCATTTACTCTGCAGATGTCAACTTAGGCAAAAAAGTGGCGTCGTGGCAGAGGCACATAAGCCTTTTTGACCTACCGCTTCCGCCTGAAAACCCTCAAAAAGAACTAGCACTTTAATCTACAGACCCAGTTTCGCCGCCACCATCTGGCCCACCACCGCAGGGTTGGCCGTGCCGCCCGTGGCCTTTAGAACCTGCCCCGTGAACCACCCCGCCAGTTTGGCGTTTTGCTTGGCCTTTTCCACCTGTTCGGGGTTGGCGGCAATCAGCGCGTCCAAAGCGGCCTCGATCGCACCCGTGTCGGTGACGGCTTTCATGCCCCTTGCGGCGGCAACCTCGGCAGGATCGCCGCCTTCAGTCCAGATGATTCCAAACAGGTCTTTGGCCATTTTGGACGTAATTTCACCAGAACGCATCATCGTCGCTATTTTGCCGAGTTGGGCAGGCGAAATCGGTGATTGTTCAATTTCCAACTGAGCAGCTTTCAGTGCACCGAACAATTCATTCACGATCATGTTCGAGATGCCCTGAGCGACCGAATGCCCCATCGACTGGATCGCGGCCACGTCGAGCCCACTGGATGCTACAACTGACAGCACTGCTTCAAAGAATTTAGAATTAGATAAGTCTGCAGTCAGTACCGAAGCATTGTAATCCGTCAGCCCAAAATCTCCCATAAAGCGGGCCTTTTTGGCATCGGGCAGTTCGGGCATAGATGCCGCGATATCATCGACCCAAGCCTGATCTATCTCCAAAGGCAACAGATCGGGGTCGGGGAAATAGCGGTAATCATGCGCTTCTTCTTTGCTGCGCATGGACCGCGTTTCGTTCTTGTCAGGATCGTACAGGCGGGTTTCTTGCACAACTGTCCCGCCTTCCTCTAGTATCGCAATTTGGCGGCGCGCCTCGTAGTCAATGGCCAATTGGATGAACCGCATCGAGTTCATGTTCTTAATCTCGCAGCGCGTGCCCAAATGGCTAAAGTCATGTGTTGCCTGATATTTTTCGTATTGGCCAATGGGGCAGACCGATACGTTCACATCCGCGCGCAGGTTGCCGTTTTGCATATTGCCATCGCAGGTGCCCAAATACCGCAAAATTTGCCGCAGCTTGGTGACATAGGCCGCAGCCTCTTCAGGCCCGCGAATATCGGGGCGGGAGACGATTTCCATCAGGGCCACGCCCGTGCGGTTGAAATC
>JAIXVS010000102.1 GCA_027482795.1 Rhodobacter sp. | reverse complement strand
GCGGGGTAAATAATGGCCGATGCGCCAGCGACATAGCCCACCGCGCCCAAAACGGGGCCGATCAGCCCAATCGCCAAAGTGGCCCGCGCGACCAGCAGCAGGGACGAGCGGCCAAAATTCTGCGCCTCGCCTTCGCGCGATTGCAGGGTTTTCAGGTGCCGCGCCAAAAGCTGCCCCATGCGCAGCAGCAAAAGCCCCGCAATCACAAGGCCGGGAAAACTTGTGACCGATGTGGTGCCTTCGGAATAATCCTGTGATGTCATGGCCGCATCGCGCAGGCTTTCCACGCCCAGCATCAGCCCCATCAACACCGCCAAAACCCGTGCCTCGGCCCGCCCTTCGGTGCCAAGGTTCAGCGGCCCAGCCAAACTGCCGCGCGGAAAAATTCGCCCCGCCATCCACGCAGCCGCCACCAATGGCAGCACAATATCGGGGGCGGCATCCACAATCTGCCCGCCTAGTTCGCCCAACATCTGCGACAAGATCAGCGCCAGCGAAACCAACGCCACCCCGACTAGGGGAAAGATCATCTCGCCCAAACTGGCCAGCAGCGCGATAATGCGCTGCGCCCCGACAGACCCTTTTTCACGCAGGCCCACGGCAAAATCTTGCACCCATCTGCGCGCGGTGATGCTTAGCCCAAGGCCAATGGCCAGAACCAAGACAATCAGCGGCAAGTTGGTGTATAAGGCGCTGCGCCGCGCGTCATCGGCCCAGTTGGTGGTGATTTCTTCCCACAGGCGCAGGCCCGTATCGGTCAGTCCAATCACCCCTTCGGGCCAATTGGTGGGGTTGATGGGGGCAGGCCATGCTTGCAGCAACTGATCCGCTTGGCGTTCGCGCACAGTGCGGTCAATCTCGCGGATCAGGCCATCTGCGCGCCGATACGCCTCGTCCGCGGTAATCGCAGGGGCCTGAAGGCGCAGCAGTTGCTGAGTCAGTTCCGCGCGGCGATTGGCAAGGTCTTCGGATTCCAGCGCCCCCCCACTTGGCGCAGGGCCAAGGGCCGCGATTTGCGCGCGCAGGGTGCCAATGCGGGCCGAATTGGCGCTTTGCGCGCCCTGCAACGCGCCGCGCCATTCCACCAATTGCCCGCGCAGCGTTTCCAGCGCAGAATCCGACGCGCGCCGATCTTCAATCGCCCGCTCGACCCGCGCGGCCATTTTGTCCCACGCGACAAAGTCCAGCGCAGCTTGGGCCTCTTCTGCGGCCAGATCGGCCTGCACGGCACTCAGCGCCGTTGCCGCCGCCCCTTGGCGCGGGGTCAGCGCGCCGCTGGCATCGGCTTGGCCCACTTGCGGCGCTGCGGTTTGCGCGCCAGACGTGCCGCCCAGCACCAGCGAGATTGCCAGACAGGCCGCAAATACGGGCCAAGTCGCGCGGATCATGCGTCCTCGAACACCGTGGGTACGGCGTGGGGCGCGCGGTCTAGCCATGCAGGCACGGGCAGACCCTTTTCGCGCAAAAACACAGGGTTATACAGTTTGGATTGATAGCGGTTGCCATAATCGCACAAGATGGTGACGATGGTTTTCCCCGGCCCCATGTCGCGCGCCATACGGATCGCGCCTGCGATATTGATGCCCGAAGACCCGCCCAGACAAATCCCCTCATCTTCCAGCATATCAAACACCAAAGGCAGCGCCTCGGCATCAGAAATGCGGTAGGAATAATCGGGTTTGAACCCTTCCAAATTGGCGGTGATGCGCCCCTGCCCAATACCTTCGCTGATCGAGGATCCAGGCGCGTCAAACGCCCCCGTGGTGTAAAAGGCGTGCAGCGCCGCGCCTTCGGGGTCGGCCAACCCCACCTTCACGCCCTTGGGTTGCAGCGCCATGCCCACCCCCGCCAGCGTGCCGCCACTGCCCACCGCGCAGATAAACCCATCCACTTTACCGCCCGTTTGTTCCCAAATCTCTGGCCCCGTGGTTTCAATATGGGCTTGGCGGTTGGCCACATTGTCAAACTGATTTGCCCAAATCGCGCCATTGGGTTCGGTGCGGGCAAGTTCCGCCGCCAGCCGCCCCGAATAGCGCACATAATTGTTGGGGTTTTTGTACGGCACAGCAGGCACTTGCACCAGTTCCGCGCCCGCAAGGCGGATCATATCCTTTTTCTCTTGGCTTTGGGTTTCGGGAATAACAATCACCGTGCGAAAGCCCATGCTGGCCCCCACCAGCGCCAGCCCAATCCCCGTATTGCCCGCCGTGCCTTCCACAATCGTGCCGCCCGGTTTCAGCAGCCCCTTGGCCACCGCGTCGCGAATAATATACAGCGCCGCGCGATCCTTAACCGATTGGCCAGGGTTCAAAAACTCGCATTTGCCCAAAATGGTGCAGCCCGTCATTTCTGACGCGGCCCGCAATTTTAGCAGCGGAGTATTGCCAATTGTATCAGCCAAGTCGGTGTGAATGCGCATCGTCTGTCCTTTAAACTTTGCGCCAAACTAGGCCCGCTTTGCGCCAAACTCAAGGGGCGGACTTGGGCGCGCAAAGGCAAATGCAGGCATAGGCGCCCTAGGCGGGCACAAACAGCCCATCTGCCTTAATCGCGCTGTAGCTTTCATCCAGGCTTTTCCACGCGCGATCCATCAAGATATCAATCTCATCAGGCGTAATCACCAGCGGCGGGGCGATAATCATGCGGTCCCCAACATGGCGCATGATCAGGTTATTGGCAAAGCACCGCTCGCGCGTGCGGTAGCCAATTGTCCCCGTCTCAGACGCAAACTTGGCGCGGGTGGCCTTATTTGGGGTCAGCGCGATGCTGCCCATCAGCCCCACCATTTTCGCCTCGCCCACCATCGGATGATCGGTCAGCGCGGCCCATTTCGCTGCCAGATAGGGGCCTGCCACGTCCCGCACATGTTCGATGATCTTTTCTTCTTGCAAAATCCGCAGGTTTTCCAGCGCCACGGCAGCGGCCACGGGGTGCCCTGAATAGGTGTAGCCGTGGTTGAAATCGCCATTACTGCCCATCACTTCGGCCACCTCATCACAGACAATGCTGCCGCCAATCGGCTGATAGCCCGATGACAGACCCTTGGCGATGGTCATGATATGGGGACGGATGCCAAAGGTCGTGCTGCCAAACCAATTGCCCGTGCGGCCAAAGCCTGTAATCACCTCGTCCGCAATCAGCAAAATGCCGTATTTGTCGACAATGCGCTGCACTTCGGGCCAATAGCTGTCTGGCGGAATAATCACCCCGCCCGCGCCCTGCACAGGCTCGCCAATAAAGGCGGCGACATTCTCAACGCCCAGTTCAAGGATCTTGGCTTCAAGCTCTTTCGCGCGTGCGAGGCCAAACTCGTCGGGGGTCATATCCCCGCCCTGCGCCCACCAGTTCGGCTCGCCAATATGGACAATCCCTGCGAGTTTTCCGCCGTGATCGTGGATCGGCTTCATGCCCCCAAGGCTGCCGCCGCCCATGGTCGATCCGTGATAGCCATTGTGCCGCGCAATAATAATGCGCTTTTCAGGCTGGCCTTTAATATCCCAATAGCGGCGCACCATGCGAATATTGGTGTCATTCGCTTCCGAGCCTGACCCCGCAAAAAACACATGCCCCATGCCCGCAGGGGCAAGTTCGGCCAGTTTGGCCGCAAGCGCAATGGCGGGCACATGGCTGGTTTGGAAAAACGTGTTATAATAGGCCAGTTGATCCATCTGTGCGCGGGCCACCTCGCCCAGTTCGGTGCGCCCATAGCCGATGTTCACGCACCACAGCCCCGCCATACCGTCGATAATCTTATGCCCCTCGCTGTCG
>JAIXVS010000123.1 GCA_027482795.1 Rhodobacter sp. | reverse complement strand
CATCAAGGTGTCGGGCGGCCTGTTCCGCGACATGATGATTCATGACTTTGACATGGCGAATTTCCTGATGGGTGGGGCCCCTGTGACTGTATCGGCCGTCGGGTCGTCTATCGTCGATCCGGCCATCGGGGCTGCGGGCGATGTTGACACCGCCGTGGTTACCCTTACCTACGCCGACGGGCGGATTGCGGTCATCAAGAACAGCCGCCGCGCCGTATATGGCTATGATCAGCGCGTTGAGCTTCTGGGGTCCGAAGGGCTTTTGCAGGCACAGAACATGCTGGAAAACACTGTTGTCAAATCCACGACTGCCGGTGTGACAGGGGCCAAACCGACCTACTTTTTCCTTGAACGCTACATGCCGTCCTACGCGGCAGAGTGGGCAGCCTTCGTTACTGCGATCACACAAGGATCAGCGCTGCCCGTGACGCTGTCTGATGGCATCGCCGCCCTGGCAATGGCCGAAGCGGCCACTCTCTCGGCCAAGTCCTGCGCACCGGTCAGCTTGACCAGTGTGCTTGGGTAACCGCTTTGCGCCACACCTCGAACTGAGGAGGGAAGTCGTGGTGTGGCTCGAAGGGGGCAGCTCATGGGTGTCGTGATCGTCGGTGCCGGGGAATGTGGCGTCATGGCAGCTTTTGCCCTGCGCGCCGCTGGTTTCGATGGCGCCGTTACCCTGATCGGCTCTGAACCCGAACTGCCCTATGAACGTCCGCCACTTTCCAAAAGTGCGGACGGCGCATTGCAGGCCATCCGACCGAAAGAAGCCTTTGAGACCGCTCGGATCAAGCTTTGTCGCGGTGAAGCGGTGCAAGCCATTGACCGGGTCAATAAGCGGGTCATGGTGAGTGGTCGGGCATTGCCCTTTCAAATGCTTCTGCTTGCAACCGGGTCTCGGGCACGTAAGGCCGAAACGCTCGCCGGGACACTGACTTTGCGCACCTTTGTAGATGCCCAAAGGATCATGATGCACGTGAAGCCGGGCGCAAAGATCGGCATCATAGGCGCAGGCTTTATCGGACTTGAGATGGCAGCGACGGCGAGCAAGATCGGTGCAGAGGTTTCGGTTTATCACAACGGTCAAGCCGTCCTTGCGCGGTCTGTACCTCCACAGGTCGCCGACATCATTGCGGCGCGTCACCGGGCTGAAGGCGTGCATTTGCACCTTGGTGCGACAGTTCAATCGGCTGATGCGACGAGCATAACGTTGGGCGATGGCCTGACGAGGACGTTCGATTGCGTCATCACCGGGATCGGAGCTGTGCCGAATGTTGAACTGGCGCAAGACGCTGGCTTGTCTGTTGAAAACGGCATTCAGGTCGATGAGTCCTTCTGCACATCGGCACCCGACATCTATGCGGCAGGCGATTGCTGCAATTTCCCTTGGCGTGGCACGCGCCTTCGGCTGGAAAGCTGGCGAGCGGCTCAAGACCATGCAGATCACGTCGCAGCTGCGATGCTTGGCGCACGAGCAGCTTACGACAAGGTTCCATGGTTCTGGTCGGATCACTATGACCAATCCATACAAGTCGCCGGTCTGTTCGAGGGTTCAAGGCCCACGCACGAGCGTGATCTTGGCCTAGGCGCCAAGATTTTTTTTCAATGCGACGACACTGGCACCCTTACAGCGGCGGCTGGCGTTGGCCATGGTCAGATCATTTCAAAGGACATTCTTATCCTTGAGAAAATCATCGAAAGGCGGGCTGCGGTCGTACCCGCTGATATCTCGAACATCGATTTCAATCTCAAAGCCGTGTTGAAGGCTGGATGAATTTTCAGCCTGCACCAACTGCAGGCAATCCAAACAGATGCGGTGTCCGGGCCTGTCTCTCCGACCATTCTTATGCTCGGGTAAAGGACTGGCGCGGTCCAATTGCCCTCATTGGTCCACGGCTTCTGGGCGAATAGCAGTGAAGCAACTATGCTTGTGTGTTGCGGATCGCTACAGGCTGCCTGCGTCAACGCAGTCTCAAGGTCCATTCAGGCAAACGATAACTTCTTTTGTGGGCCAACAAAAGCCTAGTGGCTGCCGCGAGCTGCGAAGGCTGGTTGAGACGAGCGTCAGCTTTCCGCACCTTGCGACTGCGGGCCGGCCGGGTGACCCCACTCTGAAGTTCGTCCAGCCCCGCAAAACTACGCCGCCTCCGGGTGTCTCTGTTCGCACCGAGAGCAGATGAATTCGCTTCAACTGCGGCGCAGTTGAATTTCATCAACATACTGAAAGTAATGTAAGCGGTCGCTGGGCACCACGGTTAGCTTAGCTTGACATCGCGAAGTTCCACGGCAGCAGATCGTCGAGGCGGCCTTGCGGGTGGCCGTTTGCGATGGCTGTCAGTGTTGCTTTTAGATAGGCGAAGGGTTCCACGCCGTTGATTTTGCAGGTTTCGATCAGCGAAGCGATGCGGCCCCAGGCGGCGCCACCTTCGTCATGGCCGGCAAAGAGGGTATTCTTTCGATTGAGGGCGATGGGGCGGATCAGGTTTTCGACCTTGTTGTTATCGATTTCGACGCGCCCATCATGCAGGAAGGTTTGCAGCCCGTCCCAGTGGTTATGGATATAGGTCAGCTTTTCGCCCAGACGGGATTTGGCAGATATCTTGCGGCGTTGTGCTTGCAGCCAGTCGCCGAAGGCGGCCACCAGCGGCGCGGTGCGGGCCTGACGGGCGGACAGGCGCTGGCTGGCTGAAATGCCACGGATGTCGGCCTCGACGGCATAGAACGCGGTGATCCGGCGCAGGCCTTCGGCGGCGATTTCGGAGCCGTCGTGGTCAAAGACCTCTTTCAGTTTACGCCGTGCATGCGCCCAGCAATGCGCTACCAGAATGGGAGAACCACCCTTGCGCGAGGGCTTGGTCAGGCGATTGTAGCCGGTGTAACCGTCGATCTGTAAGATGCCATCAAAGCCGGTCAGGAAGGTTTCGGCATTCTCACCCGCGCGGCCGGGGGCGTAAAAGTAGACCACGCCGGGCGGATCCTCGCCGCCCCAGGGCCTGTCATCGCGGGCCAGCGCCCAAAGGTAACCTGTTTTTGTGACCCCGCGCCCCGGGTCCAGCACCGGGGCAGTGGTTTCGTCCATAAACAGCTTACCAGACCGCTTCAGATGCTCGGCCAGTCGGTCGACGATGGGTTTGAGATGGAACGCCGCCTTGCCAACCCAGTCGGCCAGAACGGCACGGTGCAGATCAAGGCCCGCCCGCGCCAATATCTGGCTTTGACGATAGAGCGGCAGATGATCGGCATATTTGTTGACCAGCACATGGGCGAGCGTCGCTTCCGTCGGTAACCCGCCTATGATCAGATGGGAAGGTGCTGGCGCTTGGGTCACCCCGTCAGTGCAGCTCCGGCAGGCATATTTCGGGCGCACGGTGACAATGACGCGCAGCTGGGCAGGGAAGATGTCCAGCCGCTCTGTGCGGTCTTCGCCGATCTTGTGCAGGATGCCGCAGCCGCAACGGCATATCAAGCTGTCAGGTTCGATGACCTCCTCAACGCGCGGCAGCGCGGCGGGCAGGTTGCCGATAGTGCGCTGCCGCGCGGGCTTGTTCGTGGGTTCACCCGCTTTGGCAGGGTGGGTTTCCTTTTCCGCCTCAACCTCGCCGAGGGCAATGGACAGATCCTCGAAGGCCAGTTGCCGCGCGTCCTCGGCCAGCTTTTCTGACCGCTTGCCATGCAAGGCATGGTTCATCTCTGCGATCAAATGCTGCTGGCGCCGGGTAATTTCCTGAAGCGCCGCAATCGTTTCCATCAAAGCCACAACCACCGCGCGCTGCGCGACAGGAATGGTGGAAAGGTCAATATCGGGTGCTTCGATCATGCCAAGATTATAGCAAAATTACCCAACAAAAGCGCGCAAAATCAACCAGATCATTCACTCTGCCGCAGCCGGTGGGCGTGTCTCCAGCGCCTTGACCTTGCGCCAATCCAGACCCGTAAATAGCGCCTCGAACTGGGCATGGTTCAGCGCCATCACCCCATCCGTGATGGTAGGCCAGGTGAATGTCGCCTCCTCCAACCTCTTGTAGGCCATAACAAGCCCCGTGCCGTCCCAGAACAAAAGCTTCAACCGGTCCACCCGACGCGAGCGGAACACAAACACCGTGCCAGTGAAAGGATCCTTGCGCAGCACGGATGAGACCAATGCCGCCAAACCATCGTGGCCCTTGCGAAAGTCGATGGGTTGCGTCGAGACCAAAACCCGCACCCGGTGAGACGGAAACATCACGTGCGCTCACCAATCGCCCGCACGATCTCGGCAATTCTTATCGCTGTCGTATCGCCGTCCAGCCGGAGTGTTACGTCGCCCACGGCAATGTCAATGGATGCAGAGCGCAGCACCTCGGGCTTGCCAAGCGGCTCACAAAGACCTGGTAGACCGGCAGCAGCGCCCCCGTCCAACAGCACGATCGGCGCGAAACAAACCCCATCAGCGTCCGCAGGCAAAATTAACCTGCCTTCGCGCGCCCGACAGCGCCATTCCGACAGGTGGTTCGCCCGAAGCCCATACCGAGCCGCAACAGCGTTTACCGTCACGCCGGGCTTCAGGCTCTCAGCCACAATCCGCGCCTTGATCTCATCCGGCCAGCGTCGCTGCCCGTTGGTCCGAATGTCCACCCCGTAGTCCCTGAGAAACTCCACCGTACTCGCCATCGTGAAACTCCCACCCAATCTCCATCAGACGTGGCATCGCAAATCAGACGAAAATCGGGAAGGTGGGAGCCAAGAAGCGCTTACAAAGTAATTTACTTTTTGAATCCGTCTCGATCTGGGTGAAGGGCGGATGGAAAGAGACGCGGGGGCTTCAGAGACCGATTTCGGCCAAAAAGCCAGTCTCCGAAAGTCGGATAGCCTCGCTAAACCCCTTTGAAACAGAAAGAAAAAAGGCCCCGTCAGGGACCTCATCTCGGGTTTGCAATGTGCAAGTGGCGGAACGAGTGAGTTTCGAACCACATGGACGCTCGCTTGCCGAACAAAACTACCCGTCGCGATGTTTGCTGATCCAGCATGTGTAGCTGTTCCTGTGGAAGGCGGCGGCCGTTTTGCCCCCCCCGGGGGGGTAGGGGGTGTTTTTGTCCTGGATCGTGTGGCCCGAAGGGACCCGTGCCTGCGAGATCATCCGTTTTTGAACGCGGCAACGAACGCGGCAATTTCCGGACGCCACAAACGACAAAGCCTCCCGGCTGGGAGGCTCAAGTGTCTGATATTGCTTAGATATTTTCTGGTTGCGGGGGCAGGATTTGAACCTGCGGCCTTCAGGTTATGAGCCTGACGAGCTACCGGGCTGCTCCACCCCGCGACGCTTTTTGATCGCGTAAATTAGATTGTGCGATCTTGGTGT
>JAIXVS010000057.1 GCA_027482795.1 Rhodobacter sp. | reverse complement strand
GACCTCGGCAAGGACGGCATCCGAGTCAACGCCATCTCGGCCGGGCCCATCAAGACGCTGGCCGCCTCGGGCATCGGCGATTTCCGCTACATCATGAAATGGAACGAGTTGAACAGCCCCCTGCGCCGCAATGTCACGCAGGAAGAGGTGGGCAAAGCCGCGCTGTATCTGCTGTCTGATCTGGGGTCGGGCACCACGGGCGAAAACCTGCATGTCGATGCGGGCTATCACGTGGTGGGCATGAAGGCGGTTGATGCGCCCGATATCGACGCGACCAAGTAGATGCCCGTAACCGCCGCCCAGCTTGCGCTGGTTTTAGGGGCGCAGGCGGTGGCGCTGGCCACCCCTGGCCCAGCACTGGTGTCCATCAGCCAAAAGGCCATAGCGCAGGGCCGCGCGCCTGCGCTGCTGTTTGGCCTTGGCCTTGGCTTTGGGGCAACATCATGGGTGCTGGCGTCGATGCTGGGGCTGGGATTGGTGCTGCACCGATTTCCCGCGCTGCTGATGGCGATGACGCTGTTGGGCGGCGGGTATTTGATCTATGTCGCTTGGGCGATCTGGCGCGGGGCCGATGCCCCCCTGTCCGAAGGCACCGCCGCCGCAGATGGGTTTTGGGCAGGCTACCGTCTGAACGTATCAAACCCCAAGCCGATATTGTTCTTCTCGTCGCTGTTCCTATCTGTCTTTCCCGACCCGTTTACGCTGGCCTCTGGCGCAGTGGTGTATCTGTCGATGCTGGCGCTGGAACTCTCATTCTTCACCGCCGTGGCCCTAACGCTGACCACGCCAAGCGTCCGCGCCCGCGCCTTGCGGGCAAAACCCGTGATCGACCGCGTGGCGGCAATGGTGATTGGCGCGTTGGGGCTGTGGCTGTTGGCGGGGTTGATTTAGCGGGGCCAATAACGGCGCATCGTATAGGCAAGTAAAACCACCGCCCATGTCGTGCCAAACACGATCAGCCCATCAACAGCAGGCACAGCGCCCAGCATATAAAGGGCCAACCACGCCCCATAAACGCTGAAATAGAAATACAGCCCAATGGAATTGGCCCAAAGGTTATGCTGCACCTCAACCTCGTCGACGCGCGTGAAGTAAAAATAGCTGAACGCCAAAAATCCAATAAGCAAAATCGCCACCAAGGCCCAAGCCACGGGGGCGGGAACAAAATCCTGAACGGGCGCGCCCATACCTTCGGCATAGCCCACGGGAAAGCCCATGACTCCGCCAAGAATGCTAAAACCCAATAATGCAGCCGCATAGATCATCCAAAACCTGCGCCGTTTGGCAAGATACTTGGCTACGCCAGTGTTTGTTTCGTTCGTCATGGCTTACTCCTCTGGCTGGGGGGAATGATCTTTGGGAAGGTCTTCAAAAACCTGCTCGATCGCCAGATCGAACAGCCGCGCGATGCGAAAGGCCAGCGCCAGTGAGGGGTCATGTTTGCCCGCCTCAATCGCCATCACCGCATGGCGCGACACGCCCAAATGGCCCGCAAGGTCAACTTGGCTCCAATCACGGGCGGCGCGTAGGGTTTTCAGGTGGTTTTTCATCCGCGACTCATGTTAGGTTTGCATTACATTATGTAGCGCAAACCTAACATGTCAAGAGGGGCTTTACCCCTTCTCCATCCGTTTCCCCGTCCCCACCAGCACCACCGCCAGCACGGCCAGGCCCGCGCAGGCAAGATAGGTTGCCGCCACGCCGCCCCAATCCAGCAGCGCGCCGCCCAGCATTCCGCCTGCCATAATGGCCAGTTGCAGCGCAGGCAGGATCAGACTGCCCGCCAGTTCGGGCGCGTCATCGATATTGCGCGCCAGCCACATCATCCAGATGATCGACATCGCAGTATTGGCCGCGCCAAACACCACCAAGAACCCCGCCACCGCCAAAAGGCTAGTTTGTGCCGCCACCAGCCCCAATGCCACCAGGGCCATCAGCCCCGCAGGCAGGGCCAGCGCGCGTTGCCCATGGCGCGCCGCAAGCTGCCCGCCTGCCCAAGTGCCAATAAACCCCGCCAGACCCAGCACGGTGAACAGCAGCGTCACCACCCCCGCATCGCCGCGCGTCACCCCTTCTAGATAGGTACGCATGTACGAGATCAGCATCGCGCTGGCCCCCCATGACAGCATCGCGCCCAATAGCCCCAGCGCCACATAGCGCCGCTTTAGCAGCCCCAGCAGCGCGGCAAAGCTTTTGCGCCCCGTGCCCGCCATCGGCGGCATGGCCGCGGCCTGCCAAACCACAACCGCCCCCGCAATGGGCACCAGCGCCCAAAACACCGCGCGCCAGCCAAATTCGGCTGCCGCCCATGTGGCGATGGGCGCGGCAAAGGCAGCGGCCACCGCTTGGCCCAGATACATAATGCTTAGCGCACGCGGCACATCGGCGGGGCGAACAAGCCGCATGATGGTGGCCGTGGACAGCGACCAAAACGCCCCCACCGCCACGCCCAAAAACACCCGCCCCCCCATCAGCGCCCAAAGGTCACTGGCCAGCGCGATCAGCGCCGATGACAGCATCAACAACCCGCCCACCGCCGCCAGCACCCATTTGCGGTTTAAATTCCCGCCCCATGTGGTGATAAAAACGCTGGTGATCACCGCAAAGGCCCCCGATACCGCATTGGCCTGCCCCGCCTGCCCTTCGGTCACCCCCAGCCCTGCGGCCAAGGGGGACAGGACAGACACGGGCATAAACTCGGCCGCGATCAGCACACCCGCGCAGGCGGCCATCGACAATACGGCAGCGCCCGTGGCGCGGGTGGTTGGGGTGGGGTTGGGCTGCATGGGATTTCCTTTGATTTTGGGCAAACTAGCCCGCACTGGGCCCAAAGGCCAGTGGTGCAAAGGGCTTGGCCATATGTGCCCTATGCCCTATGCATGGCCCTATGATTACCCTTACCCAAATCACCCACGCAAACACCCATCTTCTGGCACGCCCCGCGCCTGATGTGTTTGACGAGGCCATTGTTCCCGCCCGCCTTGCCGCCTTTGCAGCGGCGCAGGGGCATTTCATGACAGTGGCCATGAATGACGATGTCGCTATTGGACAAATTCGCGCGATGGTGCAGCACCAGCCCGATGCGCCGCCTGTTTTGTATATCGATAATCTTGCCGTGGCCGAGGCGTATCAGGGCAAGGGCATCGCCCGCCGTTTGGTGCAGGCCGCGCTGGCATGGGGCGCGGATATGGGCTGCGATGGCGCTTGGGTGGCCACGGAACTGGATAATCATCCCGCCTTGGCCCTGTACCGCGCCTTTGAAAGCGAGCCTATGGAACGCGTGGCCTATTGCCAGCTGCGCCTTGCGCCATTGACCTGACGCGCGGGGCACGATTGCCCCGCTATCCCGCGCAGGCCGTGCCCCAGCTTTGGCTTTGCCAATCATAACATTGCCCTGCCGCCAGTTTGGCATCGTAAATCCGCTCTAACGCGTAAACGCTGGGCGGGGCGGTGCAGACCAAATCGGCCAGCATGGCATCGCCCTGCATCACCCGCACGCCGCCTTGGGTGGGGGCAAGCGGGGCATTCTCATCCATCTGCTTTTGCACCGCATACCACACCTCATAGGTGGTGCCCGCCTTTGCAAACTGCACCGCCTCGGGCATGGAAGTGCCCATCCCGTCCCACGGCAAATAGTTTAAACCGCGCGGGGCGGCGGATATGGTCATCTCTGGCGCGCCTTGGGGGCCGAAGGTGTATGTGGCGGTATCGCCCGTCAGCGCGACCGATAGCTGCTGTGCGCCGATGGGGCAGTCAAACAGCACTTCGGCCGCCGCACTGCTGGCGGCGCTGCTTGCCGCAACCACACCCAACACAAGCCCCGCAACGGGGCAAAGCCTGAACAGATACATCGCGAATTCCTGTCTAAATTGCACACAGGCTAACCCAGTCGCCCACGCCGCGCCAGTCCCAGTTTACCCCTTTACCCCGCCGCAAAGCCAGCGCAGATTGCGCGAAAAGGAGTATGCCATGACAATCACCGCTTTTCTTGCCTTTGCCGCCCTATCCCTATTCGCCGCTGTATCCCCCGGCCCTGCCGTGCTGATGGCCGCGCGCACGGGCCTGACCGAAGGGTTTCGCACAGGCGCGATGCTGGCCGTTGGCATTGGCGCGGGGGCGGTGTTTTGGGCCAGCGCCGCCATGTTCGGGCTGAACATTCTGTTCGCCGCAGCCCCTGCCCTGCTGTGGGCGCTGAAACTTGGCGGCGGGGCCTATCTGATTTGGATGGGTGTAAAACTGTGGCGCGATGCCAAAACCCCCTTTAACACCGAAGACACCCGCGCCCTGCCCCGCAGCCCCATGTCTGCCTTTCGCCTTGGCCTGTTCACCCAGCTGTCCAACCCAAAACCCGCTGTGATGTTTTCGGCCATTTTCCTTGGCACGGTGCCGCCTGCCACGCCCATTTGGGTCTACGGCGCGCTGCTGGCCGTGGTGATGCTGAATGAAACGGTTTGGAACATTCTTGTGGCGCGCATCTTCTCGACATCCGCCACGCGGGCGCGGTATATCAGCCTGAAGACCATTATCGACCGCAGCTTTGGCGGGCTACTTGCCGTGCTGGGCCTGCGCGTCGCACTTACCTAAAGGAACCATGATGATTGACCGTTTGCCGCATGAAAAAGGCTTCCACGTTTCGTGGGATCAAATCCACCGCGATGCGCGCGCGCTGGCGTGGCGGCTGGATGGCAAGGGGCCAGATAATGGCGCATGGAAGGCGGTTGTGGGCATCACGCGCGGCGGGCTGGTGCCTGCAATGATCGTCGCGCGCGAATTGGATGTGCGGGTGGTCGATACAATTTCCGTCATTTCCTATGCCCACCAAGACCGCGGCGATGCGGTGATGACCAAGGCCCCGCAGGCCGAACTTATGGGCGATGGCACGGGGATTTTGATTGTCGATGATCTGGTCGATTCGGGCAAAACGCTGGAACTGGTGCGCAAGATGTATCCGCGCGCGCATTTCGCCACGGTTTATGCCAAACCTTCGGGCAAGCCGCAGGTCGACACTTATATCACTGAGGTGTCGCAGGACACGTGGATTTTCTTCCCATGGGACATGGCGCTGCAATATGTTCAGCCGTTTCGCGGCAAGGATTAACCGATGAACCCCGCCCTTCTGCACACCGATGCCCCCCCCGTGATGGAGGCGCGCCGCTGGCTGGAAGGCGTGATCCACCCCGCGCACCGCCCGCTGATCAATATCAGCCAAGCCGCCCCCGTTGATCTGCCGCCCATGGCGCTGCGACAGGCCATTGCCGATGCTGCGCTGCACAACGCGGACGCGCATTTATACGGCCCCGTGCTGGGCCTGCCTGCCCTGCGCGCGGAAGTGGCCACCCAGTTCTCGCGCGCCTATGGCGGGGCTATTGCCCCCGCCCAAGTGGCCATAACCCAAGGCTGCAACCAAGCCTTTTGCGCCGCAATCAGCACCTTGGCGGGCGCAGGGGACGAGGTGATTTTACCAACCCCTTGGTATTTCAACCACAAAATGTGGCTGGATATGCAGGGCATTGGGGCCATTCCCTTGCCCTGCGGCGCAGGCATGATCCCATCGGCAGATGACGCCCGCGCGCTGATCACCCCGCGCACCCGCGCCATTGTGCTGGTAACCCCAAACAACCCCACGGGCGCGGAATACCCTGCCGAAACCATGACCGCGTTTCGCGACCTTGCCCGCGAGTTCGGCCTTGCGCTGATCGTCGATGAAACCTACCGCGATTTTGATGCCCGCACGGGTGCCCCGCATGATCTGTTCGCCGCAGATTGGGATGATTGCCTGATCCAACTCTATTCCTTTTCCAAGGCGTACCGCCTGACGGGCCACCGCGTGGGGGCAATTGTTGCCAGTGAAAGCCGCCTGATCCAGATCGAAAAGTTTTTGGACACTGTCGCCATTTGCCCCAGCCAACTGGGCCAAATCGCAGCCCTTTGGGGGATGCAAAACCTTGGCCAATGGCTGGCGGGTGAGAGGGCCGAGATTTTGGCCCGCCGCGCCGCGCTGCAAGCGGGGTTTGCGCAGGTGGACGGCTGGCAGCTTTTGGGCTGTGGGGCCTATTTTGCCTATGCCCGCCACCCGTTCGATATGACCGCGCCCGATTTGGCGCGCGATTTGGTGGGCAAAGCATCCCTGCTGGCCCTGCCTGGCACCATGTTTCGCCCCAAGGGCGACGCGCAAGGCGCGCGCGAATTGCGCATTGCCTTTGCCAATGTCGACAGCACCGCTTTGGGCGAGGTCTGCGCGCGGCTGGCCGCCTATCGCCCCTAAGGCACACAAGGGGCGCTTGCGCAGCTAGCTGACATCAAACCGCGTCACGCCGCGCCGCAGCGCGTCAACGGGCTGGGTTTGGATGGCGGCTTGATGTGCGCGCTGATCGCAGCTTGCGCGGGGGCAAATACGGCAGTTGATGCCGATTTGCGTCATGCGGGCATTGGCCATTGAAAACCCCTCGGCATAGCCAATTTCGGGGGCATAGCGAATGGCGCAGCCCATCGCCACGGCAAGGCGGTTGTCTTGCGCGTGACGTTCCCACGTGGGGCGGTCCACCGTGCGGGAAAACACGAAAAACTGGCTGTGATCGGGCATTTCCACAAATTGCGGGATGATACGGCTGGGCGTGCGAAAGCTGGTATGCACATCCAGCCTTGGGCAGGCCCCGCCATATTCGGCAAGGTGAAAGTCCGATGCATTGAACCGTTTGGTCACATTGCCGCCCTTATCAATGCGCATGAAAAAGAACGGCACGCCCTGCGCGCCTTCGCGCTGCAAGGTGGTCGCGCGGTGGCAGGCCTGTTCAAAGCTGACGTCAAAGCGGGTGGCCAAATGGTCAAAATCGTACATGGATTCCCGCGCCTCGGCCAGAAAGGCGTCATAGGGCATCAGCACAGCGGCGGCGAAGTAATTGGCCAATTCCACCCGCAGCCGCGCCATGCCGCGCGGGTCGGTGATGCTGCTGCGCTGGGTGATCGCATCCAGCAAATCGCGCAGTTCCAACAGCCCCGCCATATGCACCAACTGGAAGGTGCGGTTTTGATGATCCAGCGCCTCGGACAGCAAAATTTCCCGCCGCTTTTCATCGTATTGGCGCAGGGCACTGGGCAGCTCTTCCACAGGGCACAGGCGGACATTCACGCCCAAAGTGTCGCGCAAACGCCGCTTTAGCGTGACATAAACCTCGTCCCGTTCAACGGGCGCTGGCCAAAAACTTTCTGCTGCCTGTTCCAATTCGCGAAAATGGTTGCGGTTGCGGCGAAACACATCATGCACCGCCGCTTCGGGCGTTGTGGTCAGCTGCTGGCCGTCATTTTCAATCAGCGACAGCAGTTGATCTGACACCACCTGATAGCTGCGGTACAGCGCCAAAAAGCTGTGCACAAGGCTGGGCGCATGGGCAAAGGCGGCGCGCAGTTGCGGCAAATCGGGGCGCGTTTGCGCGAAAAGCGGGTCTTGCATGATGGCGCGAATATCCGCCAGTTGCGCCGTGCTATCTTCTTCGGCAATCTCGCGCCAATCCACGCCATAGGCGTCAAACAGGCGCAACAGCACCTG
>JAIXVS010000211.1 GCA_027482795.1 Rhodobacter sp. | reverse complement strand
TTTGAAGTGGCAGGCAAATGGCTGGGGGCGACGCGCCTGCAAGTGGCCTCCACCTGCCTTGGCCGCGCCGACCGCGCGCTGGCGCTGGCCATTTCCTATGCCGCCGAGCGTAAGCAATTTGGCCAACAAATCGGCAAGTTTCAGGGCGTGTCGTTTAAACTGGCCGATATGGCGATGGAACTGAAAGCCGCCGATCTGCTCACGTTTGAGGCGGCATGGAAATACGACGCGGGCAGCGTAACCGACGCCGATATGGCGATGGCAAAACTCAAGGCCAGCGAAGTGCTGGCCATGATTGCCGATGAAGCGATCCAAATTCATGGCGGCATGGGATTGATGGACGATCTACCGCTGGAACGGATCTGGCGCGATGCCCGCGTGGAACGGATTTGGGAAGGCACCTCCGAAATTCAGCGCCACATCATCAGCCGCGAGTTGTTGCGCCCCTACGGCGGATAAGGGGGGGCTCGCCCCCCCTCGCTTCGCTCACCCCCCGAGGATATTTTTGAAGAAAAGAAACGAAATGTTAACCTTAATGGGCGATCAAGATGTCACGGTACAGGCTGGGAAGCCGATGACCGTAAGAGGAGAAGCGGCCCTGCCTCTGGTGACAGAGGTGGGGTTTGCATCTGTTTTTAGCTTCTTTTCTTTGAAAATATCCTCAGGGGGGGGCCTTGCCCGCTTGGGCAAGGCGGGGGGCGCGAGCGCCCCCCTGCGGGGGTTCCACCATGCGTGACCTTTCCCGCCTGCTGCGCCCCAAATCCATCGCCGTGCTTGGCGCGGGCTGGGCGCTGAATGTGATTGAGCAATGCCAAAAGATGGGCTTTGACGGCCCGATCTGGCCTGTTCATCCCACCAAAGCAGAAATCGGCGGTCTGCGTGCCTATGCCAGCCTGTCGGATTTGCCCCATGCGCCCGATGCCACGTTCATTGGCGTAAACCGTCATGCCACGGTTGATGTGGTGGGCGAACTTTCCGCCATGGGCGCGGGCGGGGCGATTTGCTTTGCCTCGGGTTGGACGGAAGCGGGCGCGCCTGAATTGCAGGCGCAATTGGTGGCGGCGGCGGGGGATATGCCCATTCTTGGCCCCAACTGCTATGGCGTGATCAATTATCTAGACGGCGCGCTGCTATGGCCCGATCAGCATGGCGGGATTGCGGTGGATCGCGGCGTGGCGCTGGTCAGCCAATCTTCCAATATCGTGATCAATTTGGGGATGCAAAAGCGCGCGCTGCCTGTGGCCTATGTGGCCTGTTTGGGCAATGCGGCGATGGTGGGGCTGGCCGATTTGGCGGGCGCGCTGCTGGATGACCCCCGTGTCACTGCCCTTGGCCTTTATATCGAAGGCATTGATGATGCCCCCGCTTTTGCAGCCCTTGCGGGGGCCGCGCGCGCGGCGGGTAAAGGGATTGTTGCCATCAAATCGGGCAAAACCGAAATGTCGCGCAGCGCCGCAGCATCGCATACCGCATCGCTGGCGGGGGGCGGGGCTGCAAGTTCGGCCTTTTTGCGCCAGATTGGCGTGGCCGAAGTGAACAGCCCTGCCGAACTGCTGGAAACGCTGAAGATATTCCACACGCATGGGCCTGATTTGGGGCGGCGCATCTGTTCGCTGTCATGTTCGGGCGGCGAGGCGGGGCTGGTCGCCGATCTTGCTGCGCCCTTTGGCATAGACTTTCCCACCGTGCCAACGGCCATCCACGCCCATCTGGCCGAAGTGCTGGGGCCGATTGTAACCATATCTAACCCATTGGATTATCATACCTTTATTTGGGGCGATGGGCCACGCACGACAGATGTGTTTACCTCGATGCTCGCGGGCTATGACGCGGGTATTTACATTATCGATCCGCCGCGGGCTGACCGCTGCGATCCTGCGGGGTATCAACCCGCGCTGGATGCCATTGTTGCGGCGCAGCAGGCCACGGGGAAAATTGCCTTTCCTGTGGCGTCCATCCCCGAGAATTTCGATGAGGGCGTGGCCATGCGCCTGATGGATCAGGGTATCTGCACTTTGATGGGGTTAGAGACGGCATTGGCGGCGATTGCGGCGGCGCAAACGCCTGCGGGGCCTTCGGGTTGGCGGCCTGTCCCTGCCCTGCCGCTGCGCGAGGCGCGCCTGCTCAGCGAGCATGACGCAAAGCAGATTTTGCAGGGCGCGGGGGTGGCTGTGCCACACTCGCAAACCGCTGATACATTGCAGGAATTGGCGCAAAAGGCGCGCGACTTGACCCCGCCCTTGGCCCTAAAAGGGCTTGGATTTGCCCATAAAACGGAAAGTGGCGCGGTTCGGTTGAACCTGACCAGCCTAGACGGGCAGGCCGACATGGCGGGCGCGCAGGGCTATTTGGCCGAAGAAATGGTCACGGGCGCAGTGGCCGAGGTTCTGCTGGGCCTTGCCCGCGACCCTGTTTATGGCGTCACGCTGACACTGGGTATGGGCGGCGTTACCGCCGAGGTTTTGGCCGATACCGTCACCTTGGTCTGGCCCGCGTCGGCGGATGACATTCACGCAGCCCTGCGCCGTTTGCGCCTGTGGCCGCTGCTGGACGGCTATCGCGGGCGGCCAAAGGCGGATACGGGGGCGCTGGTGCAGGTGGCACTGACCTTGGGCGCGCTGATGGAATCTGACCAAAGCTTTGAAGAAATTGAAATAAACCCCATCCTTCTGCGCGAAACGGGCGCAGTGGCGGTGGATGCGCTGATCAGAAAGGTGTGACGATGCAGATGGAGATGACACAGGACGGCCCGATCAAAACCCGCCGCGATGGCGCGATCCTTGAGGTGACGTTAGATCGCCCCAAGGCCAACGCGATTGATCTGGCCACCAGCCGCATCATGGGTCTGACCTTTCGCGCCTTTCGCGATGATGACAGTCTGCGCGTGTGCATTTTGCGCGCGGAGGGGGATAAGTTTTTCTGCCCAGGTTGGGATTTGAAGGCCGCCGCAGGCGGGGATGCGGTGGATGGCGATTATGGGGTGGGCGGATTTGGCGGGTTGCAAGAACTGCCAAACCTGAACAAGCCTGTCATCGCCGCCGTGAACGGCATTTGCTGTGGCGGGGGGTTAGAGCTGGCGCTGTCGGCGGATTTGATCTTGTGTTCTGATAACGCCACTTTTGCGCTGCCCGAAATCCGTTCGGGCACCGTTGCCGATGCTGCAAGCATCAAACTGCCAAAGCGTATTTCCTATCACGTGGCGATGGATTTACTGCTGACGGGCCGCTGGTTTGACGCGGAAGAGGCCCACCGCTGGGGCATTGTCAAAGAGATTTGCACGCCCGACACCCTGCTGGGCAAAGCGTGGGATCTGGCGCGGCTTTTGGAATCTGGCCCGCCGCTGGTCTATGCCGCGATCAAGGAAGTGGTGCGCGAGGCGGAAAATATGCGGTTCCAAGACGCCCTCAGCCGCATCACAAAACGCCAATTGCCCAGTGTTGATAGGCTGTATTCCAGCGAAGACCAACTGGAAGGCGCGCGCGCCTTTGCCGAAAAGCGTGAACCTGTTTGGAAAGGGAAGTAACCCTAACCCGCCGCCAAAGCGCCGCGTTTTTGGAAATGCATCCGCAGCCCCGCCACACCCGCATTCACAATCGCGGCGTTGTCCTTGATGCTTTGCAAAAGCGCAATGATGGCACTGTGGCACCCGCCAATCTGCTCCATCGTGGCGCCAATGCGGCTGCCTTCGCTGCCCAAGCGCCCGCTTTCAACAAGACCCATCACACGGATGGTATCCAGGCCCAGCATCGAACGGCGCAAATCATAGGCGGCGCGGTTCAAATCCTGCGCAAGCCGTTCGGCAATTTGCAAAGATTCGCGTTCAATCGCCGTATACTGCGCCAGCACATTACCCAAAAGTGTCATTTCCACACTTGGGTCAACGCCATGTTCTAGCAGATCATCCTGCGCTGTTGTGGCCATGGTTTCTTCCACCAATAGGGTGGCAACCTTGAAAAAACATGCCTTTTCAAAGGCTTCATCCATGCGCTTGCTGATGCTGGTCTGGCCCAAGGCGAAATCGGTTATTTCTTGGAACAGAACGGCAGAGGTCGAGTTATAAATATCCGACATGGCCGACAGCGGGCCACCCGAAGGTTCCAGCCGCGAGGCGACAATGCGCATATTCGTGGGCAGATCGCGCAGCGATTCAACCGCCGCCATCAAATCAACCTGCGCGGATTTGATGGCCTGCAGCCCCTTTTTGATGCGGTCAATATCGGTGAAAAAACCCTTGAGCTTTGGCGAAAGGGTCGCAGAGCGCGCGCGAAATTCGTCCATCAGCGCGGCAATCTGAAACGCCTCATAGCTGGGATAGCCCAGCGCATCGATCTGGCCCAGAAGGCGCGCTTCGCTCTCCTCTACATCCAGCGATTCGCCCTGCTCGGCCGCGGATATGCTGCGATACATCTCTTTGATCTGGGCAAACAGCGGGGATGTTGGTTTGATCCGAATGGACAGATAGCCATCTGCCGTGGGCAAGATCATGGCCAAAACCCAATATCCGCGCCCTTCGGCGGTTTTGTTGCGGATATAGGCGGCGGCGACTGAATTCGCCTCGATCAGCGCCCAGACCACCCGAAAAACGGCGCGCGGCGTATCATAATTGCGCACAATGCGGTGCGGTGCATCCAAAAGCTGGGCCCAATCAAACCCTGAAATCCTTTGAAAAACCGAATTACCCGCCTTGATAATGCCGCGCTTATCGGTGCGCGAGTAAAACAACTGCGATGTGTCCAATGTCACATCTGAAAGGGTCGATTTCGTTGGGTCTAAAGGTTCTGCCATGGCTGCCCTGCACATTCATCCTGCCGCCAGCATAAGCCGCCCATGTTACCGAAAGGTAAACCAAATCTGCCGCAGTTTCGCGGGTATAACTGCCAATATGCGACATTTCATGTCGGGCAGAATCGGGCAGCCCTGCCATCCCGCGCTAGGGTTGCCGTAGGAGAGTGGTATGGATTTTCAACCAGATTACATCATCGTCGGCGCGGGCAGCGCGGGCAGCGTTTTGGCCAACCGCCTAACGGAAAGCGGCGCGCATAAGGTTGCCTTGATCGAAGCAGGCGGCAGCGATGCACGGTTTTTCATCCATATGCCGCTGGGCTATGGCAAGCTGTTCTATAACCCTGCCGTCAATTGGATGTATCAGACCGAACCTGACGAGGGCCTTGCAGGCCAGCGCGATTTTTGGCCGCGCGGCAAAGTGCTGGGCGGGTCTTCCTCGATCAATGCGATGGTCTATATTCGCGGCCACCGCGCCGATTATGACGAATGGGGCAAAACCGCGCAGGGTTGGGGTTGGGACACCTGCCTGAATGCCTATAAGGCGATGGAAGATACCGAAGCAGGCGCAGATGAGTGGCGCGGCGCAGGCGGGCCTTTGTTCATCAGCGCCAATAAAAGCGGGCTGCATCCGCTGGTTGGCAGCTATATCGCCGCATGCGAGGCCGCAGGCCTGCC
>JAIXVS010000214.1 GCA_027482795.1 Rhodobacter sp. | reverse complement strand
GGGCATGGGCATGGACGGGCGCATCGGCAATAAGTTTTTGCACGCGGGCCCCGGCTATGGCGGCAGCTGTTTTCCCAAAGATACCAAGGCCTTGGCCCGCATAGGCCAAGAGCACGCCGTGCCGATGCAAATCACCGAAACGGTGATTAAGGTGAATGAGGAAATCAAGCGGCGGATGCTGGATAAGATTGTCGATCTGTGCGATGGGCAGTTGAATGGCAAGACTATCGCGGTGCTGGGGGTGACGTTTAAACCCAACACCGATGACATGCGCGAAGCGCCATCGCTGACCATCGTGCCCGCCTTGGTGGGGGCAGGGGCCAAGGTGCGGGTCTGTGATCCGCAAGGGCAGCACGAGGGCGAGGCGCTGCTGCCTGGCGTGAAATGGTGCGAAACCCCCTATCAGGCGGCCCAAGGCGCACATGCGGTTGTGCTGTTGACAGAATGGAACGAATTCCGCGCGATGGATTTGGACAAGCTGGCGCGCAAAATGGAAAGCGCCCGCATGGCCGATTTGCGCAATGTCTATTCGCAAGCAGAGGCGCTGGAGGCGGGGTTTGAGACTTATGTTTCGGTTGGGCGGTAGGGGTTATAGAATAAAATCGCCCGCCGTCAGGCGGTGCAGACCTGTTAGGAAAACCACCGCTTCGGCGCTGGGGTCTGCGTCGACATCGATGAAGACAAGCGTATAGTCGCGTGATGTTCCCGCAAAATCGTAGCGCCTATAGAAAATGTCGCCTTGGGGCGAGGTGCCAGTGGCCTTGGTGCCATCGAAGGTAAAGGCGTTGTTGCCCGCTAATTTGCGGCTGGCATCTATGGCCGATAGATCGATTTTGTCTTGCCCAGCGGTAAAGTCAAAAATCACGTCGGTGGTGCTGGACTTGGCCGTTAAATCGCGGATCGAGGTGAATTGAAACTGGTCCGCCCCGCCATCGCCGAACAAAAAGTCGCGCCCCGCGCCGCCCAGCAGGCGGTCATCCCCCGCCCCGCCATACAGCGCGTCATTGCCGCCGTCGCCAGCCAAACGATCTGCGTCAGCGCCGCCATAAAGGCTGTCCATCCCGTCGCCGCCGATCAGCCAATCAACCCCTGCATCGCCAAACAGCGCGTCGCGGTCGGTGCCGCCATTCAGCGTGTCATCGCCGTTATTGCCGCGCAGGGTATCTGCGCCCCATTGACCTGCAATCACATCGTTGCCGCCGCCGCCGTCCATCCAATTCGCCGCGCCGTCACCGCTGAAGCGGTCGTCAAAGGCGCTGCCGATAAAGCCTTCGATCTCGGCCAAGCTATCCCCCACGGCGTCGCCCAGATCCATGCCGACATCGCGCAGGTCTAGCCAGACGGCGCTGGTGGCATCGGCGTAACTGGCAATGTCAAACCCCGCGCCGCCGATCATAACATCGCCTCCCGCGCCGCCGATCAGCGTGTCATTGCCCGCGCCGCCTGTCAGGCTGTCATCCCCCGCGCGGCCTGTGATCAGATCATCCCCCGCCCCGCCATCAAGGAAATTGGCGCTGGCATTGCCTGCCAGCGTATCGGCGCTGTTCGATGCGATGATGCCTTCGATGCCATCGAACGTATCGCCCGCCGCATCGCCCGTGTTCAGGCTGGGCACATCTAGATCGATGCGCAGGGCGGGGCCTGTTTGGTAGCTGGCCCAGTCCAGCCCCGCCCCGCCGCGCAGGGCATCGGCCCCTGCGCCGCCGATCAGTGTATCATTGCCATCGCCGCCCTCTAGCGTGTCGGCCCCCGCCTCGCCGCGCAGCAGATCACGGCCCGCCCTGCCGATCAGATAGTCGCCGCCGGCCGCCCCGATCAATGTATCGTCAAAGGCGCTGCCAAGGATGCCTTCCATCTCGCGCAGATCATCGCCTGCGGCAAAGCCTGCGTTTTGGGCGGGGCTGGTCAGGCTGGCGGTAAGCCCAGTCGTAGCAGCGCTGTAATCGGCCCAGTCCACGCCCGCGCCGCCAATCAGCGTATCTGCCCCCGCCCCGCCCGTAAGCCAATCATCCCCGCTGCCGCCCAAAAGGATATTTGCCCCATTATCCCCTGTCAGCTTATCGGCAAAGGCGCTGCCCTGCATTCCCTCGATAGCGATATAGCTGTCACCCGCCGCATCGCCCGTATTGCCTGCGGCATTGGCCAAATTGGCCATAACCCCCGCCGCCGCGCCTGCATAAGATGCAAGGTCACTGCCCGCCCCACCATCCAGAAGGTCAGCGCCGCCTGCGCCTTCCAGCAGATCATTTCCGCCCATGCCCAGCAATGTATCTGCGCCTGCCGTGCCACTTACGCTGTCATTGCCGCTGCTGCCTTGGGTATTTGCGGGCGGGCCAACGCCGCCGACATCGCCCGATAGGGGCACGTTATACACCCACAGCCCCGCTTGGCCCGTGTTGCCGACAGTGGTCGGCAGGGCAAGCAAGGCCGCCTCATTACCCGAGCCCGCAAGCGGGGTGATCGCCCCACTACTGCCCATGCGCAGCGCGATTGTGGCAGGCGTGCCGCCCAGCCCGTCCCAGCCGCCCTGCACATCGCCCGCTGTCCAAAGAATGGTGTCATAGCGCAGCACAATATCCATGCCGCCTGCGCCGCGATCAAACAGTTGGATTTGAAAGGTGTTCGTCAGATCGGCGTTGCGGCGGTAAAACCCCACCTCGGCCCAGGTTATCGTCACCACATCATTAACGCTGTCGACATCCACCCAAATTGGCCCGCTCTCAACGCCTTCGCCGTCCAACCGCGTATCAACATCGGCCATAAAGGCGGCGATAAAGGGTGTGGTCAGGCTGGCAGGCGCGGCCAAATAGCCGCTGGCAGGCGCTGCTCCAAACGTGATAAAACCATCGGTCGCGACATAAAGCGCGGATGGGGCAAAATTGGCCCCACCAATGGCAAAGCCGTTTTCAAACACTGCCGAGGTGTCAATGGCAAATGTGCCATCATCGCTGCGGCCCAACAGAATTTCCCCAAACCCTGCCGCCCCGCCAAGCCCTGTTTGGGCCTGACCATTGCCCGTAATTGCACCCATGCCAATACCCAACTACCCAAGCAAAGGATGCGCGGATTGGGTAAACGACGGCTTAAATTCTTCCGCTTGGGGGCCGAGCTGCCGCGCAAATATGCCGCTGATTTGTGCTGCATTTGGCCAGCATTTGCGCCTTATTTTGGGGCAATTTTTCACGGATTTTTGGCAAAGGACGCAGCCCCGCCCAAATGCTGCCCCACGCGACAGCGCGTGGCTTGGCTAGATGCGGGCATTGGCTTGTCTCAACTGTCGAGGGATTGGGATGCAGATTACTTACACATCGTCGCTGCTCGCCAGTTCGTTTGGCTTTAGCGATATTTCTTCCTCGCTTGCCACTG
>JAIXVS010000324.1 GCA_027482795.1 Rhodobacter sp. | reverse complement strand
GTAACCGTCCGGTCTGACTGCTCTGCCGCTTGGTGACTTTGCACCTTAGTGTCCACCAAGGATAGTGGACACTAAGGTGCAAATGTGGCGCGGCGAACGAGGCGGCTTTGGACGGATCAAGAGAAGCGTTCGATCTGCTTGCAGGCGACGGTGCCAGGTGTTTCCGTGGCGCAGGTGGCGCATCGCTATACTGTTAATGCGAACTTGATATTCAAATGGCTGCGTGATCCCCGCTTTGCACCGGACCGCGCCCTAGCTCAGTCCCCGTCGGAGGGCGCGCGCTTTCTACCCGTAGAGATTGTCGCGGAGAACAGGACTGCTCCGACCACCTCCGCCGCCGTGAACCACATCGAGATTGAGCTTGCAGGCGGGCACCGGATGCGGATCAGTGGCAGCTATGATCCCGAGGCTCTGACGCGGCTGATCCGTGGGCTGATGGCGTGATCCCAGTTCCGGCCAACACGCGGGTCTGGCTGGCGGCCGGGGTGACGGACATGCGCAAGGGCTTCGCGGCCTTGGCGGCGCAGGCCGAGGCTGTGCTGAAGCAGGATCCGTTTGCTGGGCACCTCTTTGTCTTCCGCGGCCGCCGTGGCGATATGGTCAAGGTGATCTGGTGGGATGGCCAAGGAGCCTGCATGTTCCTGAAGCGGCTAGAGAAGGGTCGGTTCGTCTGGCCCTCGGCAAAGGAAGGCAAGGTGGCATTGTCGCCGGCGCAGCTATCGATGCTCCTTGAAGGGATTGACTGGCGCGCCCCGCAGCGGACGTGGCGGCCCCTGGCAGCGGGATAATTTAGCCATCCTGCAAAAGAAGGATTCCCACAAGGATTACAGTGGGATAAGCTTCTTGCATGCTGGATCAGACCCTTTCCTTGCCCGAAGACCCCGAGGAGCTGCGCAGCTTCACCGCGCGGCTTCTGGCAGAGGTGAAGGCGCAGGCGATCCTGATCGAAAAGCTGCGCCATCAACTGGCAGGGCACCGCGCGCACCGGTTTGGCGCGTCATCCGAGACGGCGGAGCAGTTGCAACTCGCGCTCGAGAGCAGCGAGATCGCCGCCGCCGCGATGACCGCACGGATGAAGCTGCCGGACATCGAGGAGAAGGACAAACCGAAGCGTCGTCCGATCCCCGACCATATCCCGCGGATGGAAGTGGAACTGACCCCAAGCGCCGATGCCTGCGCCGACTGCGGTGGCCGTCTGCGCCGGATCGGTGATGATGTGACCGAGGAGTTGGAGTACGTGCCGGGCCGGTTTATCGTGAACCGCATCATCCGTCCGCGTCTGACCTGCGCCTGCTGCGAGAAGTTTGTTCAGTCTCCGCTGCCATCGCGGCCCATTGAGCGCGGCCGCCCCGGGCCGGGTCTGCTGGCACATGTGCTGGTCAGCAAATATGCCGATCACTTGCCGCTCTACCGCCAAAGCCAGATATTCGACCGCGAAGGCATTGATCTTGACCGCTCTACCTTGGCCGATTGGGTCGGTAAGGCCACCTCCCTGCTGGAACCGCTGGCAGATGCCGTCGGTCGCCATGTCCTGTCGGCTGAAGCGATCTTTGCCGATGACACGCCGATCAGCATGCTGGCACCTGGCACCGGCAAGACCCAGACGGCAAGGCTCTGGACCTATGCCCGCGACGAACGCCCTTGGGGCAGCAGTGCCCCGCCCGCCGCCTGGTATAGGTTCTCTGGCGACCGCAAAGGCCAACATCCTAAAGACCATCTCGCCCGATACCGCGGCTGGATGCATGCCGACGGCTACGCAGGGTTCGAGGAACTCTACCGCACCGGCACCATCCGCGAGGTCGCCTGCATGGCCCATGTGCGGCGCAAGTTCGTCGATATCCATCGATCGCAGGGCTCACCCATCGCCGAAGAAGCCATCGGCCGGATCGCACAACTTTACGCCGTCGAGAAGGAGGCAAGAGGGTCGCCACCGGATGACCGGGTCGAGCTTCGCCGCGTTCATGCCGCCCCAGTCTTCGACGATCTTGAGCGATGGCTGGCCATGCAACTCACCACAATCTCGGGCAAATCCCCTCTGGCTGGAGCGATCCGCTATGCCCTAACCCGCATGGAACGCCTGCGCCCCTACCTTGACCACGGCATCCTTGAGTTGGACAACAACGCCGCCGAGCGTGGCATGCGCGCAATAGCCATCGGGCGGAAGAACTATCTCTTCGTCGGTTCGGAAGCAGGAGGCAAGGCCGCCGCCATCGCCTACACCTTGATCGAAACCGCCAAGCTCAACGCTGTCGACCCACACGCTTGGCTCGCCGACACCCTCGCACAAATCCCTGACTACAAGATTACAAAGGTCGACGAATTGCTGCCATGGCACTGGAACGGATAGCGGTCAGACCGGACGCTTACGTTCTGCGCAAGACCGACGCGCCTTTGGTAAAGGCGCACGACACCGCCGATGGCGAGACACCTGCGAGTGGGGCCATTTGTTTTGGGGTTGGGTTTATGGGTGAGCACACCTTGATCGGCCAATGAACGCCACTCGACTCCGCCGCTGCAAAGAAGCCACGTTTTCGACGCCTCTTCCCGTACCGAAGTAGGCGAACATTCTATTGCAACTGCTGCTTCCCAGACGAAATCAAGACTGTTCGTCACGCTGCAAAAAACGCGCCTTTATCTTGACGGCTGGGTTCCCACGGTAGACCATATTCGGCTGTAAATCGGCAAAGGCCACCCCGCGCGCACCTAACACAGCCCTTTCGCCACATGTCACGCCAGGTGCAACAAAGGCCTCAGCCGCAATCCATGCGTCCGCGCCAATCGTGATGGGGCGCGTCACAAGTTGGAAGGAAGTATCGCGGATATCATGCGTTCCTGTGCACAAATGCGCCCCTTGCGAGACAATCGCCCGTTCCCCCAGTGTTACCATGCCTTGGTTATAGCAATTAACCCGCGGCCCCATCACTGCTTGCGCCCCCATCACCAAATGCGGCGGATACCAGACCCGAACCGAACGATAAACACGGCAGCCAGCCCCGATCTTCGCTCCAAAAGCACGCAGCAGGAATATCCGCCAGCGATGCAAAGGCGGCGGTGTCCAACTGGCGAAAACCGCCCAAACCACCGCCCAAACCGCGCGCGTAAGACGGTTCCTGAACGAAAACGATGGCGCGCCAGAGAAAATGTTCTTCGACGGAGAGGAGGGCAGAGGGGTGGTCTGTTCAGTCATGGGTTGCCTTATGCTAGAGGCTCTTCAATAGGTATATAAACGGCGGATAACACGGCTGCGTTGAGAATTTCACTGCTGCCAAAATCATTCATTTCGCACGGGTTCCCTTGGACGTATCGGCTGAGTGTTCTGCATTGTAGCGGATGTTTTGCTCTGCCACTTCGGTCAAGACTGCCGCAAGATCTTCGGATGCTGCCGCTGCGGTAAACTGTGCCTCGTATCCCGCCCGCGCCTTAACGTGCATTTCGGCCTTTTGCGCCGCGGGTAAGGATAGAAACTGGCGCAACGCCTCGTTCGCACTTGGGGCGGTATCGTCACAAATTATAGCCGCGCCAGTTTCTTGTAACTCCTGCCAAATATTTGTTTTGGTGGTTGTGATCACCGGCGTTTGGGCCGCCAGAGACTCGGCAAGCACAATTCCGAAATTCTCTTGATGAGTGAAGAGGGTAAATGCCTCTGCCCCCTCCATCGCACCCCATTTCAGATCGCCCTGTAACATTCCTGGAAAATGCACGCGGTTCGCGACTTTTTCCGCCTCGGCAGCCGACTTTAATTGCGAAAGCAAATGATCGGGTCCGGGCCCGGCGATGATAAGATGCAAATCGGGATAGTCGCTGGCCACGCGGGCAAACGCAGCTACCAGTATATCGGCACCTTTCTTGGGATGAATTCGGCTTAGAAATAACAAATAAGGCTGGTTGTCTTTCAGCCCCATCTTTTTGCGGAACGCGGCTACCCGCTCGCCCCGCCCCGTTGCGGGTGGGGCGTTTGCGCCATATTTAACCACACGTTCAGACCAGCTTGGCCCCCAGAACGCGTAGCGCGCCAGTTCAGCCTCTTGCTGCGCAGTAAAAAGCACATATTCCGCGTCACGCAGCACGGGGCCTTGACCTATCCAGAAAACCTGCTTGACCCAATGTTTGATTGGCTTGATTTCCCTAAAATAGGGGTCCAGCATCCCATGCGAGAACAGGACATAGGGTAAGCCTGCCGCACGGCAGGCCCTTCCACCGCCAACAGAGGCCCAGTTCCAAACGCCATGAATGATTGCGACGTCAAAACGCTGCGCGTTTTCCTTTAGCCATATGCCCAAGGCTGGCGTGTATCGAATTGACAAAACGCCGCTTCCTAAGGCCGTGACTGGGCAAGCAACATCCCTAACCCACGGCGCAGTCGGGTCATCAAGGCATACAATTTCGTTTTCCCACTCACGCTTTTGCATTTCCGAAACATAGGACATCAGACCCGTCACAGGCCCGCCATCGGCAGGGTTAATGGATGGGATAATGCTAAGGACTCTCATGTATCGCTTCCAACTAAAGCTCTTACTCCTTCAACGAAACGCCCTACATCGCCTAAGGGTGCTGTGGCGGTCGCTCCTTCGCATAGCCTACGCCAAAGCGCTTCGTCCTTGTCCAGCAGCGCCATAAATTGCGCCAAACCTTCTACATTATCGGGTTCAAACACAAACCCATTTACCCAATTTCGAACCAAGTGATCACGCGCACCGCAAACTTCGCTGATGAGAACGGGCAAACCCATGGCTTGGGCTTCAATTGTAACTAGGCCAAATGTCTCTTGAATACTTGGCAGTATTAGGGCGCAAGACGCCGCCAAATGTCTTGAAATTTCTTCTGTCTGAACAAATCCAAGGAAATCAATCATATCAGAAGCTCCAACCAAATCTGCGTGCGCCTTTAGTTTTGTTTCTAATGGCCCCGATCCGCAGATGCGAAGTCGTCTAGGTTGCTTGGAATCTTTAAGGTACTCCGAAAAGGCACTTAAAGCGACAATTAGGTTTTTTTCCTCAATAAACCTAGCGACAATGATCCAATCTCGATTGCTGAACGGAACACCTTCGGGAGCCGGTGGCGAACCTGAAAGGGTTCTAATTCGATTTATGTTCAGCGTATCATACTCCCCGACAACGAGCTTGCGTCGTCCAAGAAGAAAACGCAAGTAGCTTTGGGAACGTCTGCCGCAGCCAATCGCGCCCATATATGGCTTCAACGCAATAGACTTACACAATTCGCGAACCAAGTACCTTGGAATGTCGTCATATTTTGAGTCCGCCATCAGATAAACGTGTCTTCTGCGCAGCCGTAGCCAGACCGCGAAAAGGAAAATGTGTAGCCGATTATAATTGCATAAAAACCAAGTGGCTTTTCCAAGTTTGATGTCTTGCCTAATAAGCGCGAACAGCATGTGAATTGTTCCAGGCCATGCTGGCCCAAACAGAGTGACTTTTTCGAATCCACTCGGCTCCTCTGGAAGCCATTCGTAAGTGTCAGAGCGCGAACGTTCCTCAATGCCAATAACGCGAGTCAGCCCAGAGAATGCGCGCGTGACAGCCTCGACCCTATCAGAGTGCGTGGGACCGAAGTTGTCCCAAAGGAAGATGAGTTTTTTCATTTTTCGCGCTCAGTCGCTTTGCATCGGGCCATAAATATTTCTTGCCTAAGTGTGGGATGTTCTGCTGGCCCAAAGTCAGCGCGATTGATTGACAGAACGACTTGGAGGATTTTCATTTCCTGCGCCCGACTAAAGTTGACACTCCGTCCTCGGAACTACTGACATCGCCTGAGGGAGCGCTGGCATCATCATATTCAAATCCACGTCTTGCGAAAAGGCAGACAAGGGTCAAAACTCCAAAGGGATCTCCGAAACTGAAAAACTGCGGCTGCAACTGTGCGCCAAAAATTAAACCCAGCAAAATCGAAAGTACAGCTCCTCGATATTCTTTTCTACTTTTGTTGAAAACATCAAGCGCGGATCGCCATAGAAAAACAAGTAAATATGAAAAGAAAAGAAAGGAACCAATGACACCTTGTTGTAGAATGATATCAAGAAATCCGTTGTGGGAGCCGATATAAGAGGCCCTGCTCCGAAATCCGTATCCAATGACTGGACTTTCAAGAAACTGCGGCAAAAAAAAGAACCACAAATCATCTCGCCCCGAAAGGCCACTCCCTAAGCCACGGCCCGAGTCTGAAACCTTCAAAATATCAAATATTAAAGAATTTGATCTATTTAAAAGAACGTCTCCAATCAAAAATAACGTAATAGCTGAGTAGAAGAAAAATCGATTGTAACCTATTTTTGAAAAGTTGATCGTATTATAGATAAAAAACATAATAAAGCATGTTACCACGGCATATCGACTGCTGACGAGAGCGGCAAGAGCGATAGCAATAAAAAATATAATATCTTTTAGGAATCCCTTATGGAAAAGTGAAAGCCCTACAACAGCAACACAGATCGCACCAAATGTATTGGGATGAATTCCTCCAACCCAACGGTCTACGGGCGGTCCGAGAATGATGAGAAGAAGCACAGCCGCCAATAAAAGTCCCGTGCTTGCATTTTTCAAGTAATTTATAAATGATACCGAGAAACTTGCCGACCTAATCGAAATAAAAATCACCACGAATAGGGCTAGGTTTAGTGCAATAAATGCTGAACTGAAATAAATAGACTGAAAAATTATAAATGCAAAAAGAAAAAATAACAAAATATCAATGGAGTTAAACAAGGCTTTAAAGAAACTTGGTTTTAAAATATGGAAAAACGAAGTCAGCCCCATAGTCATGTAAACTACTGCGGCAGCCCTAAAGTCAACATCGCCGAAACTGTGGCCTGTGTTGAAATTTCTGCTCAATGCCATCAGTGGAAGGACAATTGACAAGAACGCAATAGGTATCCAGGCCGCAACATCGAAAATGGCCGGTTTGATGGCGTATAGAGGCTGCTTTCTCGAGTTGATCAATTCTTCCCCCTTACCACCAAGACCACCACCCCATCCGCCACCAGAATCGCTGCCGCCGCCATTGCCAATCCGCTTCCTGGTAAAAAGGGCACCGCCGCCACCACTATATTCGATATCAACACCAACCAAGCATATTCACCCTGACGGTTTTGCGCCAAAAGAGGCATCGCCAACGTTGTCCAAACGACATTGCACAGGGCGGCAAGCGCCAGCAGTGCGAAGAGTGTTCTGTCAGCATGTAGGTTGCCGCCCGAGAGGAGCAGCAGCAATTCAGGCCCCAAGAACAGCAGTATCGGCAGGGCGGGGGCCATAAACAGGGCAGCCGCCCATACGTTTAACCGCAGTAGGCGCGCTGTAAGTGAAGTATTGCCAACCTCGATCGCCTTAATCAATTCGGGCAGGCTTGCGCGGTTAAGAAGACCCGCGAACTGCAAAGGCGTGCGGCTGATCATACGCGCAGTCGCAAAAACCGCCGCAGCTGCTGGCCCAAGTGCCCAGCCAATTGTAACCACCAAAGCCTGAAGGCCAAAGGAATTCGCCCCAGTCAGCGCGAAAGAAGCAAGTGAAGGACGTAGCAACTTGCGCAAGTCTGTCCAATTCGCATGGGCAAAACCAAGTTTAACCCAAGGCTCTAGCCGCAAAATTACAACGCTATACAGGATCAGCATCAGCGCTGCAATTCCCGCCGAAACCGCTGTAGCGCTGGCCAAGTCGCCACCAAGCAAAGCAACAGCCATAACTGCAAATCCTTGAAGCGGATAGCCGATGTCGCGCAGCGCTGTCCCAAAGGCGTATTTGTTCGTGGCCTGATAAACGATTTGGATGATGCCCATTTGCAGGCTGCATAAGGTTCCCAATGTCGTAAAGATAGCGGCCCACGCGATGACGTTCGCATCCCACGGCCCCGCGACCGAGGCAAGCGAGCCGAGCCATAGCACCAGGCCGAAAGCGGTAAGCCCTGCCATGCCAATGGTCATCAGGGATGTAAACAGCCACGAAGTTTGAAAGCTTTGCAATGCTTGGCTGTAATCTGCGGCCGCTACTGCTTTTGTCACATCGGTCGCTGCGGCCGCACTTAGGCCGACGTCAGACAGCGCAAGATAACTTGGGATCGTGATCAGCATCAGCCAAATGCCAAACCCATCGGCGCCCCAAGTTGCCGTTAGAACGGGCACCGAAAGGAACTGGATAAGTGTAACCCAGACCTTCCCCAGAAGGTTTGCGCCAAAGCCTCTGGCGAGCCGCCCCGCAATTTGCCCTGTGCGCAGCCTGTTGAGCAGATGCTTCATTCCGCAACTCGACTTAGATAATCCTCATACGCTCCCGCAATCCCATCCCTCAAAACCCGCACTCTATTCCAGCCCAAGGCGTGCAGCCGCCCGCTGTCCATCAATTTACGCGGGGTTCCATCGGGTTTGCTGGCATCAAAGGTCAGCTTAGCCTCATACCCAACAACCTGCGCGATGGTTTCGGCCAATTCGCGGATGCTCAGCTCAACCCCCGATCCGACATTGATATGTGCGTCGTCGGAATAGGTTTTCAGCAAAAATACCAGCGCATCGGCCAGATCATCGCAGTGCAGAAATTCGCGCAGGGGGGTGCCGCTGCCCCAGACAACAACCTCGGGCGAACCGTTTTGTTTGGCCTCGTGAAATTTGCGTAAAAGGGCAGGCAAAACATGGCTGCTGGCAAGATCATAGTTATCGCCGGGCCCATACAAATTGGTTGGCATGGCCGAAATCCAATCGCGCCCGTACTGTTTGCGGTAGGCTTGAACCAGTTTGATGCCCGCGATCTTGGCAATGGCATACCATTCATTCGTGGGCTCCAGCGGACCAGTTAGAAGGCTATCTTCGGAAATCGGCTGCGGGGCGTGTTTGGGGTAGATGCAAGAAGAGCCCAAAAACAGCAGGCGAGGCACATCGGCTAGATGTGCGGCATGGATGACATTCGCCTCAATCATCAGGTTTTGATACAGAAAATCAACGGGATAGGTGTTGTTGGCGTGTATGCCGCCGACTTTTGCAGCGGCAAGAACCACGACATCTGGGCGGTTCTTTAGCATCCAATCTTGCACGGCCTGCTGGTTTGTCAGGTCAAGTTCGCGGCGGGGGGCGGTCAAAACCTCGCAGCTTTCAGCAACCAAACGTCGAACCACGGCAGCCCCTACCATACCGCGATGGCCAGCAACGAAGATGCGGTTGTATGTGAGTGGGTGGGGCAAATTGAAAGTCTCCATTTTGTACCAATAGGTTTTGGATTCAGTCAAAAAACTAATCGCTTAAATGAAAGGCGCTCCGTAACCCAAAGCTTTAAGGCGGATTCTGACTTTATCGCTTAGATTCAAAGACACAAAATCATCAAAAAATTCATTATGTTTAACGAATTCCTCTTCGGCGCGTTTTTCCACGATCTTCGGATCTCGCCTATTTTGAACTGCCCCTTGTGCATCAACATAACCAATACTTGACTTACTTATATGATTCTCACGCGACCTATAGACATAATGGTTAATTCTAAAATGTGTTACGTCCTTAACTGGACAGTGCGAACCAAGCACAGGTGAGTTGTTTGGCAGTCTTGCAAGCCTCGGAAAAAAGTAAACAAAATTATGTGAGTTGTAGGTTGAATGAACTTGTTCTGGTTGAACGATTACCTTAACATGCCGATTTATATCGTTACCGCACCGTTTGAAGTTCTGAATTAGCAATCCGGCGGGAATCTTGTCATGACCAGAACTTCCAAAATACATCCAGTTTAAAGCAAGTGCTGGTACTTTGCCCTCAATAGATAGAAGATGGTTCTTCAGAAATCCATCGGTTGGCTCAACAATATACTCGTCTGCATCTATGAACGCCACCCATTTTGAGAGATGAGCATACTTCTGCCAAAAATCAAAATAGCAACGGGGCGAAGCTGGCCTTATTGGCCAATCAATAATTGTAACATAACCTGAATTGATAAACGGCTTCAATACTTCTCTAGGATTGTCTGTGCTTTGGTTATCATACAGATAAAAATGCTCAATACCCAGTTCGAGATGATAAGCAATAAGCTCTGGCAAGAACCTTGCCTCGTTCTTAATTCGAAGCATTGCGGTAAGGTAAAAAATATTTGACTTGTTTTTCTGTATACATAAGCGATTTTTATTTAAAATAAAATTGTAAATAGAAAAGAGAATATACTTTATGTTCCCTTTCAGATTAAATACGTTCATCCTATCCCTCCTTCTGATGATATTTCTCTATTGATCCCGCTAGCCACTTTTGACCAGTGGCGGTGAGATGAATGTCGTCACTGTATGCTTGATCCAGGTTCGCTGGCGCATCTGTGCGTGCGTCAATAAAACGGACGCCAGAGCCAGTAACTTTTTGTAATATATCTTCGAATTGAATCGCCTTTTCGCTTTCAATCTCTGATTTACGCGGATGTAATACAACACAACTCGGCACTGTTTGTGATTTCATCAGTATCAGCATCCCATCCATATCCTTCGCCCCTTTGTTCAACTGATCCTCAATGTCGCGTGAGGTAAGAGCGGTGCTTCTGTTTAGAAAGTTTGGAATAAAGCGCGGCGCATAGCGAGACAAAGCTTCCCAAAGCGCCGATGTTACGGGAGCACTTGGCTGATCAATAGTCAAAGGCCCAAAAACGGGCACATCGCTTAGATCGTCGCTGTTAAGAACCACAACGATAGCAGTTTTTGCAAAATCCTGCGACTCCTTCAACGCAGCGGTCATGTTCGCTGGCCCCCACGAGGACGCACTAAAATTTGCAAAAAGTGTTCCAGCGTTGCTCAGCAAGCTTGTCGCCAGTTCGGATTGATCCACTTGCGATCCGCCGTATAACACTGAGTCTCCTAAAACCAAAACCACATCACGTTGTTGGTCTATTAAAGTCGGGCTTCTCATGCCGCGTTCATTCGCTTCGATAAGATTGCCAAAACGATACACGCGCTGATTAGGTTTTAAGCGATATTCAAGCAGCGCATCAGTTTGATAAAGTGGCGGTGTGCCAAGACCAATCACAAAGCGACAGAAAAGCTCTCCCGCAGCAATTACAGTTAGCACACCAAAGAAAATAAGAATTTTTCGCAAGTGCTTACCCCTCCAAACTCACCGGTACATCCAGCCCATGTTCTTTCAAAAGTCTCATACGGCGGGCGGATCTATAATCCTCTGCCACCATTTCTGCACACATCTCTTGCGCAGTGATCTCTGGCACCCAGCCCAATTTCTCCCGAGCTTTGGTGGGATCGCCCAGCAGCGTTTCGACTTCAGCAGGGCGAAAATAGCGCGGGTCGATCCGCATTACGACATCACCAACCTTCAGCGCGGGGGTCATAGCGCCCGAAATGGCCGTAACGGTACCAATTTCGCCTACGCCTTTACCGCTAAACTCAATAGTCAGGCCAAGTTCTTGCCCCGACCACTGAATAAATTCGCGCACCGAATACTGTTTACCCGTAGCAATAACGAAATCTTCGGGGTGGTCTTGCTGAAGCATCATCCATTGCATTCGAACATAATCTTTTGCATGGCCCCAATCGCGCAGGCTGTCGATGTTACCCATATAAAGGCACTGTTCCAGCCCAAGAGCAATGTTACACAATCCACGTGTGATTTTGCGCGTCACAAATGTCTCACCGCGCCGTGGGCTTTCATGATTGAACAAAATACCATTACACGCGTATATTCCATAACTTTCGCGATAATTCACCGCAATCCAATAAGCGTAAAGTTTTGCAACAGCATAGGGGCTGCGTGGATAGAAAGGTGTTGTTTCGCGCTGCGGGGGTTCTTGCACCAAACCATATAGTTCGGATGTAGAGGCTTGATAAAACCGCGTTTTCTTTTCAAGCCCAAGAAACCGAATTGCTTCTAGCAGGCGCAGCGTGCCCATGCCATCCACATCAGCAGTGTATTCAGGGGCTTCAAAGGAAACTGCCACATGGCTTTGCGCGCCAAGATTATACACCTCGTCTGGTTCATTATCGCGCAACAGGCGCGTTAAATTCGAAGAATCGGTCAGATCACCATAATGCAGTTTAAATCGGGCATTGTCAGTGTGCGGGTCTTCGTAGATGTGATCGATTCGCTGCGTATTGAACATGGATGCGCGGCGTTTAATGCCATGCACTTCATATCCTTTTTCCAGCAGAAACTCGGCCAGATAAGACCCGTCTTGCCCCGTAATGCCCGTAATCAACGCCTTTTTCATGAACTACCTTTTTCGATGACTTTGGCGGGCGTGGGAACTGTCTGTGCGAGCAGCGCGCAAATCTCGGCCTCGAACCGCGCTAAGATAGCGGCGCTGTCCCAATTTGCCAGCGCCCGCGCCCGCGCGTTTTTGCCCATCACTCCTGCTTGTGCGCTGTTGTCCAAAAGTGTTTCTATGCCCGCGGCGGCGGCTGCTGCATCGCCTGGTGCGACTATAATTCCTGCGTCGCCAACCTCATTTGCCAGCGCGGTGCCCTGCGGTGCCGTGGCCAAAATTGGCCGCCCCGATGCCAGCATGTTGGTAAGTTTTGATGGCAGCACAAGATCGGCTGCGCCTGCTATCTGTGGCAGAAGGTGGACGTCAGCCATGCCTAAAAGCGTGCCCAACTTTTCAAGAGGTTGCAGCGGAAAAAACTTAATGGCGCTGTAAGGTTTTGACAAAGCAATCAGCGTTTCTTTCATCGGCCCATCGCCGCAAATCGCAAATGTGATATCACTGCGATGCGCCAAATGCACGGCAATTTCAGGTATGATTTCTAGGCCCTGTTTGTTGGCCAGATTGCCCGAGTAGAGCACGACATGTTTGCTGGTTATTCCCAGTTCCGCGCGAAGCGGAGAGGGGCCAGACAGCGGCGAGATGTTGGCAATATTCGCCCAGTTGCGAAATTCGTACACACGCTGTTTCGCCACGCCTTTTTCAAGCAGCTTTGCGATCATCTGCGGGGAAATGGTGCTGATCTTGTCAAACCGCGCCAGTTGCCAGCGTTCAAACCGCGCCGCCAGCCGCCCGAGCAGGCTGTTTTCTTGCAACAGCCCCGTTGCAAATGCGGCCTCAACTTCAAAGTCTTGGATATGCAGCCAAGTCTTTGCGCCCGAAATCAAGGCTGCAACCTTGGCTACGGGCGCGGATATTAAGGAAGGGGCTACAACAAGCACCACATCAGGGCGAAACGTAGCCGCGCGCCAGATCGCCACTGGCAGGGCCGTTATGGCAAAGGACACATGATGCAGAATACGCTTTAGCCCGCTTGGCACCGCGGGCAAATACAAGGGGCAATGCACAATTTTTGCGCCACACTCGGCGGTTCGGAACCGATATGAAAATCGCGGCCAGCCTTGCATGATTTTCCACGCTGGGTAATAGGGCAGGGCGGTAATGACCTGAACCTGGTGGCCTGCTTTGGACAAGAACTCGACCATCCCGCTGGTATAAACAGCAGTGGAAATGATTTCAGGATCATAGTTGATGCCAAGGACCAAAATCTTCATCCCTTGGCCCCTTGGCCGCGCGCATAGACATCTTCGTACCTAATAATGTCATCTTCGCCCAAATAGCTGCCAGTTTGCACTTCGATCAGAACCAGCCCCACTTTGCCAGGGTTGGAAAGCCGGTGCTTTTCGCCCAGTGGAATATAGACGGATTGGTTTTCGCTGATCAGCTGCACACGCTCGCCAATTGTCACTTCCGCTGTTCCCTGCACCACAATCCAATGTTCGGCGCGGTGGAGGTGGGATTGCAGCGAAAGGGCCGCCTTCGGGTGCACATAGATGCGTTTCACTTGAAACCGATCGCCCAAAGACAGGCTTTCAAACCAGCCCCAAGGGCGGTGGTCTTTGGGGAAATGTTCGGCCTGTGCCGCGCCCTTGGCGCGCAGGGCAGATACCGCCAGTTTCACGTCTTGGGCGCGCGACATATCGGCGACCAAGACCGCGTCATTCATGGCCACGGCGATGATGTTTTTCAGGCCAATACCCACCAATTCAGTGCCGTCACTGTCAGACCGCAGCAGGCTATTGTCGCAGTCAATCGCTGTCGCCGTGCCCTGCGTGGCCACGCCGCGTGCGTCGGGCGCGTTTTTCTGCCAAATCGAATCCCAGCCGCCAAGGTCTGACCATTCCCCGCGATAGGGCACTGCAGACAGGGTGCTGGAATGTTCCATCACGGCGTAGTCGATGGAGATATCTGGGGCGGTGTTCCACGCCTCGGGGGCAAGCCGCAAGAAACCGAAATCGCTAGTCGCGCCCTGTAGCGCTGCCGTGACGGGGGGCAGCATATCAGGCGCATGGGCGGCAAAGGCTGCGCGCATATCGGCTGCGCGAAACAGGAAAATTCCCGCGTTCCACAGGAAATTGCCCGCATCCAGCATGGATTGGGCCTTGTCCAAATCGGGCTTTTCAACAAAGCGGCGCAGGGGCATGGCCCCCTGTTCTGCGCCCAAAGGCTGGGCCAATTCCAAATACCCATAGCCCGTTTCGGGGCGTGTGGGCGCAATGCCAAAGGTCACGATTTGCCCGTCTTGTGCGGCGGGCAATCCGCGCAAGACGGCTGCACAAAAACTGACCGCATCGGGGATGGCGTGGTCGGACGGGGCGACCAACAGCACCGCTTCGGGGTCTTGTTCCAGCGCCCATAAGGTTGCGGCTAGCACGGCAGGTGCTGTGTTGCGCGCCGCAGGTTCAATCAGCACGGCACTTGGGGTGATGCCAATTTCGGCCAATTGCTGCGTGACGATAAAGCGAAAATCGCTGCCTGTTACCACAATGGGGGCAGCAAATTCTGGCCCTGACAGGCGGCGAGCCGAAGACTGAAACAGGGTTTCCGCCCCCAAAAGGGGCGCGAACTGTTTAGGGTAGCTTTTGCGCGACAGCGGCCAAAGCCGCGTACCCGAACCGCCACACAGGATAACAGGGTAAATCATGCCGCCTTGCCCCCTGCAACGGATAGCGCTGCGCCCACGGCGGACAGCGCGGATTGCAGCAGCGCCTGCGCGGCGGTGTCGCTTTCGGCTTCGGTGTAAATGCGAAATTCTGGCGCGTTGCCCGATGGGCGCAGATGCACCACGCGTCCGCCCGAAAATGACAGCCGCAGACCATCCGTCACATCAAGATGCGCAGGCGCGGGCAGGCGCAATTGTGCAAGCAGGGCGCTGCGCGCAGTTTCGCTGCGCGTCATAGCGTCCAAAAACTGCGCCGCCGCATCTTTGCTGACGGGCGAAAGACGATCAGCTGCTGTAACCCGCGCGGGCAGATCAGCCAGCATCGCGCGCAGGCTTTGACCTTTGGCGCGCGCCGCTGCCAAGGGGGCAATCAAGGGCAGGAAAGCATCGCGTGTCATCAGCGCGGGCAGCGGCCCCTGCGGCCCTGCTGCGTTAAATCCCAGAAGGAAGCCGCCGTTCGCTTCGAACCCAACGACCTTGGCATCGGCTTGCTGCGCCTGCGCCGCCAGCATAGCCGCAATGACATAGGGCGAGCCGATTTTGCTGCGCGAAATCTGGCGAAATTCCGCGATGTCTTCGATCATGGAATTGGATGAAACGGGCGTGCAAATGTGCTGCGCGCCCAAACTGCGGGCTGTCAGAATGCCCAAGATATCGCCTGCAATTACCGTACCGTCGGCATCGGTCAGCAGGGGACGGTCGCCATCGCCATCGGTGGATAGAATGGCATCTAAACCCATTTGTGCCGCCCATGCGGCCAATTGCGCCCGCGTGCTGGCATCTACTGATTCGGTATCAACAGGAATGAACGTGACCGCACGGCCAAGGGCCACGGCCTGCGCCCCCATGCCCTGCACCATCTGCATCAGCGCATCGCGGGCCACGCTAGAATGCTGATAAACGCCCAGTTTCAGGCCCAGCAATGCCTGCGGGCCAAAGCAATTGGCATAGCGCGCAACATACTGCGCCATAACATCGGGTGCCTGCATCAGCGCGCCGATCTGCGGTGCAGGCGCTGCCTGCGGCATCGGCAGGGCCGCAGTAATTGCCGCCTCGTCTGCTTTCGAGATCTCACCCGTCGACAGATAAAACTTCAAACCGTTGCGGTCATCAGGAATATGGCTGCCCGTAACCATCACCGCCGCTGCGCCAGCCGTCATCGCCGCCAAAGCCAGCGCAGGGGTTGAGGCAGCCCCGCAATCGGTGACATCCACGCCAGCCCGGCGGGCGGCGGCGATCACCATTTCAGCAATCTGGGGAGATGACGCGCGCAAATCGCGCCCAACGAACAGGCCCGATCCAATCGGGCAAACTGCCACAAAGGCACGCACATATCCGCAGACAACATCGTCGGTCAGCGCAGTGACCAAACCGCGCAACCCTGAGGTGCCAAAAGATACAGACATCTTGCCAGAACCACCACGCAAACGACCACATTGCCTGCGCTACACCAACCACAAAGTTGTACGGTTGCAAAGTCTTTTTCAACCAGATGGGGAAAATCCCCAATCACTGTCACTTTGAATGAGTACTTTTTGGCAGGTCGGATGTTTTTTGGGCAGGTTCAGCCCAACGTGGCGCAATTCCGTATCAGCACCACTGCGCAGCGCCGATGCGTACCAATTCTTTGCCTGAAATGGAAATATGCTCATTGCCTTGCAAAGGGGCGGCTTTGGTCAAATACCAATCGCGCAAAACAGCTGGCAGGTGCAGGGCAAGGGTCTGGGCTGCGCGGCGGTTTTCCGCAGGCGATCCGCCCGATGGCCCATGAAAGCCAAACTGCGCACTGGGTGTGACACAAGTATTTGGATTGCCCAGATAAGCGGTACACGCGCTGGCGCACCATCCGTCGATGCGCACCCTATCGCCCCGAATAACCGCCAGATTCGCCCGAATGATATAGTCATTCACCACCCCGCCGCCATCGTTGCGAATGGTGCGCACCGATTGCGCCTGTGCAGACATCGGCAAAATCAGGGCTGCACAAAGGACAGCACCTAGAATGGTCGAAAATTTTGGAAGCTTTTGCATTTGGGCACCCCACCGCTTGCGTTGACGGTCGAGTTTTCTCAATCTGGGCTGCCCAATTTTGGCCGCAATTGCGCCCGAATAATGACTTAATGGTAAAAATTTTCTAAAATTTTAAGGGGTTATGCCGTTTTGAGGTGCATTTGGCAACGGCGCTTGAGTTTGGAAAGTGCAAGGCGTTTTGTGCTGAATGGATACAAATTTAGACAGTTTGGGCCAGCATTTTGTCTTTTCCCGAATAGGGTGCGGCAGGGTGGATGATTCGCCCAAAAGGTGCAGATTATCGCGCGGCTTTTTGGCTTTTGCGGTCCAGTTGAAGGCTTGCGATGAAAATCGCGGCGGATGGTCAAGAGTTAATCAATTCTTAATGGGGATTTACCCGCATTTTCACGCCCAATCCGAAATGCCGCCTTGCCCTATCGCGCTTGGGTTGCTAAGAAAGACCGTGAAAAGAGTATTTTGGTCGCCTTACGCGTGAAAGGGCCCTTCTATGAATGTCAAAGTCCTATTGTTGGCTACAAGCGTTGCTTTTGGCGCATTTAGTGTCGCCAATGCCCAAACCGCTGAACAGCAGGCTACGATAAATGCACAGATTTCAGCGGTATCTGCAACTTGCAGGGCCACGCCAGCAACCTGTCTTGATGCCGTCAATGCGGCACTGGCCGCGCTAAGGGCGGCTGGCCTAGCGGGTGCTCAGTTTGACAGCGCTCTCGGTCGTATTGGCACTGCGGTGGTTGAGGTTGGTTTATCGCTGCCACGAGCGAGCCAAGAACAGATGCTTGGAGCTTTTTTTGCCCTTCGCAATGCGGCGACATTTGGCTCAGCTGTAAACGTCGCTTTTGCCGAAATCGCGTCCAGCTTTGCTCGCAACGAACTGGCAGGAATTAGGGCATTCCTGCCAAGCCCAAGCTAAATCAACTTGACGTCGAAAACAAAAAACCCGCTCAGAAATGCGCGGGTTTTTTGATTGCGCGTGCCACTCAAAGGATCAGATGGCGCTGGCATCGGTTCTCTTCGGCCCACCCCTGCGCGGAAGCGTTCCCGCCAGCAAGTGTCAGCCCGCAGCAAATAACCGCGTTGTGGGATCACGCATCCCCATAATAGCTGCCATAGCGATAACCATAGCCATAGCCACCCGTCGACTGCTCGTTCTGGTTTAGCACCAGATGAATGTCGACATTCGCGCCCAAAGCGGGCTTTAGCACCGATAGGGCGGCGCGCAAATCGCCTTGGCTGGTTGCAGCCCAGCGCACGGGCATAACAATGGCGTCCGCGTGGTGGGCCACATAGCGGGCATCGACAACGGGCAACAGCGGCGATGTATCGACAATAATGATGTCATAGTTCAAGCGCAGCTTTTCCAACAGCGCACCAAAACCGGGCGAGCTGATCAACTGATCGGTCGGCACTTTTGCGCGGCCTGTGCCAAGAACGCAGTGCAATTTGGTCAACGGATCGGCAGCGATGCTAAATTTGGTGGCAACGTCCTCTTCGCCAGGGTTGGTCAGGAAATCCAAAAGCCCAACCTCAGGGTCGATGTTCAACTGCGCGGCGATAGATGGCTTGCGCAGATCGGCATCCACGATAACAACCTTTAGATTAGACATGGCATAAACACGGGCCAAGGACAGCGACAATGTAGATTTCCCTTCGGCTGGCACCGATGACGTGACCATAATCACCGAACCTTGTCGCATGTGTGTTGTGATGTTGCTGCGCGCATCGTCGAAGGGGACTTTCCGATCACGCCATTTCTGGCGCAGATCTTGGTCAAGTACGGCCCTAAGCCGCCGCACAGATTCAGAGTAGGTTGAAAGCGGCTCATTAACGATGGTGCTGGCCACGTTCTTTTGGGCGCTCACGGAATCGGGCACTTTGGGCACAACTGTTGCCACTTGAAACCCTGTAAGCTGTTCTAACTGGGCGGGGCTGATAACGCCGCCGATATAGTATTCATTCAAAAAAGCAAATCCGATGCCCAAACCCACCCCCAAGACAAGGCCCAGCGCAAGGATCAGGCGCGTGTTTGGCGCGCTTTTGCTAGACGGTGGCAATGCTTCGGATACAACGCGGCTTTGCGCCACTTGCACGGCGGCTTGGTTTTCTATTTCAGAAAGGCGCGCCAGAACATTCTGATACTGGCTGCGGGCAATAGCGGCGGCTTGCTGCAATTCAAAAATCTGCGCCAGCGCATCAGATGATAAATCGCTTTGCAGCAATGTGGTGCGCAGTTCGGTGCGCAATTCGCCTAAGCGTGAGTTTTCTGCGCTGACATTGCTGCGCAGCGTGGCAATGGCCGCCGACGCGCTTTCGGTGATAGCCCCCTCTAACTGCGCCAATTCTTGCTGCAAATCCAGCGCAGTTTGATCGCCTTCCGCAACCTCTTGCAACTGCGCGGCAATGGCTTCGCGCTGCGCCACAAGTTCTTGCAGGGCCTCATCCGCAAGACTGTCAGCCAAAGCGGCAAAGTTACGATCTTGCAGGCCCGAAGTGGCGGTTGTCAGCGCCACTTCTTGCGACAATAGCTGATCGCGCTGCGATTCCAGCGATGCGCGCAGTTCGGCGATACGTGGGTTGCCAGCGTCTTCTTCTAATGTGGCAAGGTTGTCTTCGATAAAACTGTCTAATGCGGCATCAGATGCGGCCACCGCATCGCGGCCAGCATCGGCTTGGGTCTGCAACACATCGCGCGCAGACAGCGACGCTGCGATTTTGCCCTGCACCTGATTGCGGATGTAGGACTGTGCCACAACATTGGCGATATTCGCCGCGCTTTGCGGGTTGGTCGAGGTGATTTCCACCGAAATCAAATAGGTCAGGCCCATGCGGCGCACAACCAAAGCATCATTTAGACGCTGGATCATACCCTGCAACACCGCATCTTGCGTGGGCGGGGCATCGCTTTGCAGGCCAAGGGCAATTTTCATGCGGCTGGTAAAGCCAACGCTGGGGCCAAACTCTGGATCCGTTGCAAGATTAGCCGCCTCGATAACTGCCAGCGCTGTCGAGGGAGAGCGCAGGATTTCAACCTCGCTGTCAATCTTGGCATTATCCACCTGCGAATTTGCACCGCCAAATTGGTCGGAATCCAACAAATTGCGCTGCGAAGGATCGACCATCAACAAAGTGCGGGCCGTATACATCGGCGTGGCGGTGATAAGGTAGGTCAGCGCCAGACCCAAAATCACAGCGGCGGTCAAGATGATCAGTCGGATTTGCCGCCGCAGCAGCAGCAAAATCCCGCGCAAATCAACCATATCAGATTGGGCCGCAGTATCGCCGAAAGAGGTGTTGTCGCTGCTCATAAACTCATCCTTTTGACATTGCGGTCTGATAGCAAGTTTGCTCTGTCAATGCTATAGTTGTGCTGATTAGATTTCGATCAATCTGCGCTTGCCCGATGGGTCTAGATGCAGAATGCAGCCTCGGTTGGTGATATAGGCCCCGACATCCATGTTGATCACGGGCTGGGTCAGATCGGGTATATGAATGGGAAAATGACCATGCACCAATGTGTGGCCACGCGGCAGCGTTTCGGGCGCAGTCGGCGCGCGCGCCCACAGCACCGTATCTTCGGATTGCGCAGCAAGTGGCGCTGCGAAATCAAACCCCGCATGGGCAAAAATCACGTCACCCCAAGTTAGGATCGCAGGCAATTCCGCCAAAAAACTGCGATGCGTGGCGGGGATATTCGCATCAATCTGCTGGCGCTGTTGCTTGGGGGCTAGCGCGGCGAAATTATTCGGATCAATGCCGTAGGAAGCTAAGGTTTCCCGCCCGCCGAAATTCAGCCAATCGGCGGCACGGGCGGGGTTTTGCAGAAACCGCAAAAACATTCCTTCGTGGTTGCCCAAGATCGCATGGCGCGTCAGGCCCGCAGGGGGGCGGCGCAGCATATGATCCAGCACATCGGCGCTGTCGGGCCCGCGATCAATCAGATCGCCCAAAAGGATAAAATGCGCTGGTTTGCCGTTCATGTCGGCCAAGATCGCAGCCTCGATCCGCCGCAGCAGCCCCGCCGATCCGTGCAAATCCCCCACAATGTAAAGGCTGCGGTCATCTTTGGGAAGCGATTGGTAAGAAAGTGAAACAGCGCCCTCGCCAGCGGTGGGGCCAAACAATCGATGGAAAAGGGAGGTGAGCATGGGGGGACTTAATAAACGCTTTCTTCTACTATTTACTTACTTTCCAAAAGCTGGTTTGAAAGACGAGACAATTCGAGCATCCTTCAAGCCTTACACCCCTTGGCTGAGGTTTCTCAAGCAGCGCTGCTGCATCATTCGCAACCTACACGCCTGTTCGCTTCAGCATTACAAATACAGTTCTGAGAATGATGCCAATATCAGCAGGGAAGTTAAGCAGATTAAGATACTTAACATCCAGAGCAACGCGATGGTCATAGTCTACAGAATTTCTTCCAGACACCTGCCAAAGGCCTGTAATGCCTGGCCGAACTTTCTGAAGCAACGCAGCAGCGTCGCCGTAAAGAGCGGTTTCTTCGCGCGTTACGGGTCGTGGGCCGACAATGGACATATCACCAATAAGAACATTCCAAAACTGGGGCAGTTCATCTAAGCTGGTCTTCCGAATAAACCTACCCAGCTTGGTAACGCGCGGATCATCTACGAGCTTGAAGTTGGCTTGCCAAAATTCGTTAGCTTCCTTGTTCGATTGCAAATGCGTGCGTAGACGCTCTTCCGCGTCTGGAACCATGCTTCGCAGCTTCCAACACGTGAACGTCTTCCCAGCTTTACCAACACGCTTGTGCCCAAAAAATGCAGCGCCTCCGTCTAGCCGTACGATCAGCGCAAGCAACGCGACAACAGGAAACAATATTGGCGAAATCGCCACCACGAATGCTATATCGAATGCGCGTTTTCCAAAGTCACGGTATAACGACCATCCAGGCTGCACTTGGACATTTGCAGTAATCGCTTGTAACGACAGTTCACTATCAGCGTCGAACATGGCAGTGTTCCAACTTTACTAAAATAGACTATACTTTCGCCTACAACGACCTGCGACTAAAGGCTATGGGTGAATTCCCCCAATGGTTGACTTTTGCAGGAATAATCGGGTGGGCAGCGCAACCTAAGATTGAATTAACCAAATGTTGCCCAAAAAATGCGCATGGGTCCGCGCATCGTTCGGCCTTTGACGGTCCAAAACGGGCCATAAAGCGCCAGTTTTCGGCGCTTTTCATCCAAAAATTGCAGCGCGCTGCCCCCGATTCGCCCGTGTCCATCAGACCGCGCTCAAAATTTCGGCATCCATGGCGGAATGGGCTTGGCAAGGCAGATCGGCGCAGGCTACACCTTGCGCGTGTTCTGCCATAGGGCGATTTCGAAGGGTGACGTAGTGGGCGGGTTTGCCATTTTTCAACACTTTGCGGCGCGCGGGGATCGCATAGCGCGGCGCTGTTTGGCGGCGGTGGCAATTGGTATAGGCTTGCTAGCCATATTGAACATCGCGCCCGAATTTTCTGCCCATAAGGCCGTTGTTCAAGGCGCGCTTGGCCCCTATCGCGGCGCAGCGGCAGATTTGGCGCAGCCCGCCGCCTCGGTTGAAGGGGTGTATGAACGGTTCGCGGCCTGCGACGGCGCGCTGACGGGTCTGATCACGCTGCTGCAACCCAAAGACAAGCGGGCCGAAGTCGCGGCGGCCTGCCTGCGTTTGGCCGATAACCTTTTGCCCAGCGCCCCAACCTTTTCGTTTGCGCATTTGATCAAGGCCATCTCGCTGCGCGAGCTGGGGCAGGGCGGGCAGGCGCGCGCGGCGCTGCTACTGTCGGAAAAGACGGGCGGCGGGAACGTGCAATATGCCCAGCGCCGCGCCGCAATTTGGGCCGATGAACTTGCCACGCTGAGCGCAGATGAATCTGCCGCCCTGCGGCGCGATATTCTGCGGCTGTCAATTGCGCCCGCGGGCATGGCGTGGCTTGCGGGGCAATATGCCAACAACCTTGTGCTGCGCCCCGCGATCACCAGCGCAATCAATAGCCTGCCCGAAAGGCAGCAAGCAGCATTTCTATCTGCCGTGCGGCGGTTATCGCAATGACAAACCAATTGGACGAAACCGACCGCGACATCGAATTGGTCGATACTGGCCGGCCCTTGCGTGTGGCGATCGCAGCACCTGACGCGGGTCAAGAAGCCTATCGGCGGATGAACGGGTATGGCGCAGGATATATAGTGGCCTCAGCGGCGCTATGCGCTGTGCCAGTGGGCATGAACCGCCCCGTTTTATGGCTGTCTTGGGTTGGACTTACAGCATTAGTTGCGGCGCTGTATGTCATAATCGGGCGGCGACTTGACCCTGCGCGGATGTTGATTTCGTGGCGGTTTTGGCCGATGTTTGCCGCAGCTTTGGTGGTGCCAACATGGGCACTGGTGCAGGGGTATTTGCCTGTAAACATCGCCTTTCCCGCAGCGCCAGATGTTGCGCAATTGTCCCAGCCTTATATCAGCGTGCTGCCCAGCGCCTCGGTTTTGGCGGCGCTACGCTTTGCAGGGTATATCGTGTTCATGCTGCTTGCGATTGAAGTGGCGGGCCGCACGTCGCGCGCGCAAAGCATTGGCACATGGATATTTTGGGCGATTGTGGTTCATGCCGTTTGGGCGCTGATCGCGCTGAACTTGCTGGGCGACATTCATATTTGGGGCGCAGATAAATCTGCCTATTTGGGCGTGGCAACGGGTACATTCGTGAATCGCAATTCCTTTGCCTCGTTTATGGCCATGGGCGCGGTAATGGGGTTTTCGCTGTTGCAAGACCGTATCGACAACCCCTCGCGGCGCAAGGCCCGCGCGCAGGGGCTGGTGTCATCTGATCTGATGGACGCGGCCCTGATGGGGCTAGGCGTTATGGTGATTTGGGTGGCGCTTCTGGCCACAGCCTCGCGCATGGGCGTGTTTGCTGCGGGCGTTGGCATGGTGATCAGCTTTTTGCTGATGCGGATCAAGGCGCGCGCGTCGCTGCTGCGCGCACTGTTTATCGCAGGGACAGTGGCGCTGATCCTTGGCGTGATTGGCATTTTCGCCGTGGGGCAAGATTTGGCATGGCGCAGTTTCTTTGTTGACCGCGATTCAGGGGGGCGCACCGAAGTCTACCGCGCCGTTATCGCCCAAATCGCGGAGCGGCCATTGCTGGGCTTTGGATTTGATGCATTTCGCCCCGCGTTTGAATGGGCGGGGGGCGAGGCAACGGCAAGCCTTTTAACTTGGGATCGCGCGCATTCCACCTATCTAAGCCATTGGTTTGAATTGGGGCTGATTGTGGGTTCCATCCCGATAATCATCTGCGCGCTTGCCCTGCTGCGTGCGTGGAAACTGCTGCGCAATCGCACCTTTGATTATGCGCTGCCAGTTGCGGCGGTTGCGGTTATCACCTCGCAGGCGGTGCATAGCACGGTGGATTTCAGCCTTGAGATGCCCGCCAATGTGGTGCTGTTTTTGGCCATTGTTGCGCTGGGCATAACCCCGCGCCACCGCAAAGGCCACCGCGTGTATACCACAGGCAGCGGCACATAAATCCGCGCGCTATAGCGGCAAAACCCCTGCGACAATGGCCTTTGCTACGGCCTGATCGCGCGTGCGGGCGCGCAGTTTGGTTTTGGCACTGCTGATATGCTTTTCAAAGGTCTTTTCCGAAATGCCCAATCGGTCGCTGATCTGGGCAGGGCGCAGGCCGCACACCAGATAGCACAGGCAGTCCACCTCGCGCGGGGATAGGCCGATCAGCGTGTTGGGCGCGGTTTTGCGCAGATGGGTGTCAAACACTTGCGCCGCTATGTGCAGCGATGGGCCAAACTGCTGCCAATCGCGGTCAAACGCCCTGCGGCTGCTTTGGTCTGCAAACCACATGCCCATACTGGAAAACTGCCCAGTCGCCCCGCTCAAGGAAAGGGACATGCCATACATCATGCCCATATCCAGCTCTGCCTCGATCTGGCGGCGCTGGGCGGGTTGCATGGCGCGCATCACATCGCGAAAGCCTGGCGGAAACCAATCAAAGCTTTCCGCGCCCATTTCCATCGCGTCAATCACCACGTCATTGTCCACAAATTCGCCCGCGCCCACGCTATCGCGCCATTCCGCAGGCATGTTATCGGCGGTGAAATAACGTTTGGTTTTGCCAGGCAAATCCACATCGGCCCGCAGCAAAAAGTAGCCATAGCGAAACCCGCGCACGCCGCGCTGGGCGTGAACCTGTTCCAGCGCCGCAAAAGGGTCTGCACCCTGCGCAAGGCTGGCGGAAAAGTCTGTCAACAAAGGGTCGATTGCGGGGGCAATGTTCATCATGGAGCCATCTTTTACAACGTTATCAAACCCATAAGGATTGCCTTGGCCAAAGCCTGATCGCGGGTATGGGCTTTTAGCTTTGTCCGCGCGTGCAGAACATGCTTTTCCAAAGTCTTTTCGGAAATGCCCAACTTAAAGCAAATCTCGTTCGCACGATACCCGCCCAGCAGCAGGTTTAGGCAGTCAATCTCGCGCCGCGATAGGCCCACCATCAGGTTGGGATGATCTTTGCGCACATAGCTATCCAGCAAATGCCCCGCTTTCATCAAGGTGGGGCCAAATTCGGCCCATTCTTTGCGAAACGCCTCGGCAGAGGGTAGGTTTTCAAACCACAGGCCCATCCCCGAAAACCCCGTCTTGCCCAACATCAGCGGCAACGTCACGCCATAGTTCATGCCCATATCCAGTTCCGCCTCGACCTGACGGCGCTGCAATTTGGGCAGGTCTTGCAATAGCTTGGATTGGTTGGGCGGCGCCCATTCGTAAATGGCGGTGCCGCTCATCAATTGATCGATAGCAGGGTCTAAATCCAAAAACGGGCCAGACCCAATTTCATCTTCCCATTGCCGCGAAAAGCTATGGGTAAAGAAAACCGATTTCGTGCGATCTTCGCGCGCCATCTCGGCGCGCAGCACCGCAAAGCCGTAGGAATAACCCTTGACGCCAAAGTCTTTCAGAAAAATATCGAACTTTCCAAAGGGATCGCCCTTGCGGGCCAAATCTTCGGAAAACTTCGCAAGTTTGGACTGAAGTTGCTTTGGCATAAAACCCCGAAAAAACACGTCTTCTTTTACGCCAGTTATCTGGCCATCATTTAACTACCGCCTGAATTCTAGCAGGGAGGTCACCGTTGCCCCAGCGCGTTTATTCCGCTTGCGCCCCCATCCACGGTGCTGGCTAAGGGCGGCCTATGCCTTTTGTCACCACGCGCTTTTGCCCCTAACCTAGCGCGCCTGCTCAGGCTGGCAATGCTATATTTCAACCCCCGCATTCAAACGCCCCGCTGGGCACACGTTCAACCCTATGCCATTAGGCAAGAGATTGCCGTCAGATCAATGGGGATATTCCCCCATGGGCCCGCATGACGAACAGCTTCCTCGCTTTAGAATCGCAAACGCTAGGTATCTAATTGGGCGCTCTGGTTTGATCTTCGCCTCAAAATGTTTGCCAGACGTTCTGTCTTCGATTAACCATTTCGCTTGGCATCGTCACCAAGGCCTGCGGTGTGTTCATTGGGAAAGCAGAATATAACGAATGATCAGTGCTTATCGATTATTTCCACAAGTTTTTCTCCTCAGCACCGCCTATGGAATTAGCTTTCCGCTGCTGTCATTCGCGCTGGTTGATATGGGGGCATCGACGCAGATCATCGGTCTGATTGCCGCAATGCCTGCGCTGGGTTGGTTGATTGGAACGCCGCTGATCCCTGTGATTTTACGCAAAATCTCGCTACCCGCATTGACGCTGGTCTTGCTGGGCGCTGCGGCTTTGGCATGGGCGGGGTTTTGGCTGGTGCAATCGCCGCCCGTTTGGGTGGGGTTGCGGTTTGTCTTTGGCGGCGCGATGGGGTTATTTTTCCGCTGCATTGAATATGCCATTACCGCCACTGCACCGCCGCACGCGCGCGGGCGCTGGCTGGGCATTTATAACGTGATGTTCCTTGGCGGGTTGATTTTGGGCTCATTACTGCTGCCCGTTTTGCAAAATGATATGGTTCAGTTCGGCGCAGTGATGGCGGGGCTTTTGGCCATTTTTCTGCTGGGATTCATGTGGCCGATTGCGCCACAAATCTTGGCTCCAAAATCATTTAGCATGACCAAACTCGTCGCCTTCGCTTGGGCCGTACCGATCAGCGCGATGGCAGTCTTTACCTATGGCGTGTACGAGGATTTGCCCGCTGCCATGCTGCCCGTATATGTTCTGCAACAGGGCATGGGCGAAGGTCCGGCAGCCAGCGCTGTCACCGTATCACTGCTGGGCGCGCTGATAGGCCCGATTGCGGGCGGAATGGCCGCCGACCGAATTGGTGCGCAGCCCATGGTTGCCATTGCCGCAAGCCTTGGCGCGCTGGGCATGATTGCTGTGTCGGTCGTTGATCCTGCGCATCAGGCGACATTTTTGGCGCTGCTGATGGTCTGCGGGGCGGCGTTTGGGGCGCTGTATATCGCGGGGCTTAGCCATTTGGCGGTGCAGTTTCAGGGCGAAGAACTTCTGCATGCGAATATGGGGTTTGGCACAATATATGCCATCGCGGCCATGCTGGGGCCGCTTTACAACGCGCAAACTATGACCCTATGGGAAAATGGCGGGCTCTTCTGGGGCGTGGCAGCCCTTGCGGGCCTGATGGTGGTGGTGGCCGCGCCAGTTCGCAAACGCAGCTAAGCCAAGCGGCACTGCCAAACGCCGCGCTTGGGCCAGCGATTTCGCCCGCAAAAGCAGCAGAGTCGAAAAACCATTTGACAACCCGCTTCCATTCATGACACCGATGTCATGATATCGGTGTCACTGAGTCGGCATAACCCTTGGGAGAGGGGGCTAGGCAAGGGGCAGGGGTATCGGCGCAGCCTGATCGGCTGGCCAAAAGGGGGGATCAATGGCTACCATATACGATGTCGCCAAACATGCTGGCGTCTCGCCCAAAACTGTCAGCCGCGTGATGAACGGCGATGGGCCTGTGGGGGATAAAACCCGCGCAGCGGTGGAAGACGCTATGCGCGCCCTTGGCTTTGTGCGCTCGAACGCCGCGCGGATGATGCGGGCGCAAAAATCTGGAATTATCGGGCTGATCACGGGGGCAATCTCGACCACGGGTCTGAACCACAAACAGCAAGGCTTGCCCGATCTGTTCATCGTGCAGGGCATCCAGCGCGCGCTGGAAACCAGCGGCATGACAGTGATGATCGCCGATACCGCAGGGCGCCAAGACCGGGTGGCCCCGCTGATTGACACCTTCCTGTCGCACCGCGTCGAAGGGCTGATTTATGTGGCAGAATACCACCAAGAAGTATCACTGCCACAGCTTCCCGAAGATACGCCGCTTGTTCTGGTCAATTGCTTTGACAGCAAAGGCACGCCTGCGATTTTGCCAGATGACAAGCGCGGGCAATACGAACTTGTCCGCCGCCTGATTGGCGCGGGCCATCGCCGCATTGGCTATCTGGCGCTGCGGGCCGATATGGTGGCGGGGCAACTGCGCCCGCAAGGCTACCGCGAGGCGCTGGCGCAGGCGGGCATTCCCTATGACCCCGCCCTGTTTGCCCATACCAATTTTGACCTGCCCGAAGCGGGGCCGCAACTGCTGTGGGATTCGATTGACCGCATGTTGCGCCTTGCAAGCCCGCCCACCGTGATTTGCTGCGGCAACGATCAAATGGCGCTGATGGTATACGGCATTTTGCGCACCATGGGCCGCCGCGTGCCAGACGAGATTGGCGTTGCAGGCTTTGACAATTACCGCGTCATTGCCGAAACCCTGTATCCGCCGCTGACCACGGTAGATTTGCCTTATAATGCAATGGGCGTTCGCGCGGGCGAGCGTTTGTTGTCCCTGATTGCGGGAGAGGAGGCGCAAACCAGCGCCCCCCCGCCAACCCAAAGCCCTGTTTGTGTAGCAGGGCCTGTGCTGTGGCGCGCCTCGGTTGCCGAAATGCGCCCTACCAATGTTTTACACATGAAACCCAACGGGAGGAAGACCGATGAAGTTTAGCAAACTGGTGGCCAGCGCCGCCATTCTGGCATGGGCATCTGCCGCAAATGCCACCGAAACGCTGTCGATGTGGTATCACGGCGCGGGTAACGAAGTTGAACTCAAGCTGATTAACGAAGTGATTGCGGACTTCAACGCAGCACAGACAGACTGGAAGGTTGAACTGCAAACTTTCCCACAAGCCGCCTATAACGATTCGGTCGTGGCTGGCGCGTTGGCAGGCAATCTGCCCGATATCTTGGACGTTGACGGCCCGAATATGCCGAACTGGGCATGGGCTGGCTATATGCAACCGCTGAAAATTGACGAAAGCAAAATCGCCAATTTCTTGCCAGGCACCAAGGGTATCTGGAACGGTCAGCTGTATTCGATCGGTCTGTGGGACGCAGCTATCGCGCTGACCACCCGTCAGTCGATTTTGGACGAACTGGGCCTGCGCAAACCAACGGTTGACGCGCCTTGGACCAAAGACGAATTCATGGCGGCACTGGATGCAGCAAAAGCTTCGGGCAAGTATGAATTCGCGCTGGATCTGGGCACCGCTTGGACGGGTGAATGGTACCCCTATGCCTTCTCGCCCCTGATGCAATCGTTCGGTGGCGACATCGTGGATCGCAGCACCTATAAAACCGCTGAAGGCGCGCTGAACGGCGAAGCTGCGCAGGAATTTGGCGCATGGTGGCAAGGTCTGTTCACGGGCGGTTATGCCCAAGCAACCCAAGACGGCGCTGACCGCGATTCGGGCTTTGCCTCGGGCAAATATGCCTTCTCGTGGAACGGCAACTGGGCGGCACTTGGCGCGCTGTCGGCGCATCCTGACACCGTGTTCCTGCCCCCACCAGATTTGGGCAATGGGCCAAAAATCGGTGCAGCAAGCTGGCAGTTCGGCGTTTCGGCCACCTCTAAGTTCCCAGAAGGCGCAGCAGCCTTTATCGAGTTCGCTTTGAATGACAAGTATCTGGCAGCCTTCTCGAACGGCATTGGCCTGATCCCAGCAACGCCAACCGCTGCTGAAATGGTCGATAACTACAAAGCTGGCGGCCCATTGGCTGACTTTGTAACCTATTCGTCCAAGTTCGGCATGGTGCGCCCTGTCACCCCTGGTTACGTGGTTCAGGCCAAAGTGTTTGAAAAAGCACTGGCTGACATCGCCCAAGGCGCTGATGTTGCTGCAACGCTGGATGCCGCTGTTGATGAAATCAACGCCGACATCGAAAAGAACAGCGGCTACGGTCACTAAGGTTCTAACGGGCGCGCGGGAAACTGCGCGCCCATCCTCCCAGCGCACAGTGGGCCCGCTTGCCTGCTGTGCGTGCGGAACCAAATGAAAAGGGGCGCGCGCATGGCATCGAAATTCACCAGATCAAACGGTACGGGCTGGCTGATGGCGGGGCCTGCGGTCACGCTGATTGCGGCCTTTGTGATCTTTCCCTTTTTCTTTGCCATTGCACTTTCGTTTACAAATCAACGCCTTGTTTCGCCCAACCCAACCGAATTTACAGGGCTTGCCAATTATAGCCAGCTTTTGGGCGTGTCGATGCTTACGCTTGACCCTGTGCGCGATGATGCGGGCGCGGTGGTGATGAAAGATGGCGCGGTTGAATATCCCGCCCTGCGCAGCTTTACCCGCAAAAACCCCGATTACCCCCAGTTGGACGGTATGCGCGAATGGTTCGCCTTTGACACACCCTTTGGCGGTGATGCGCGCACCTTTGTGCTTGCGCGCGATGTGGTGTTTATGATTGCGATTGTGAACACGTTTTTATTCGTGTTGGTTGTGGCCCCATTGCAGGCGGGCCTTGCGCTGGGCCTAGCGCTGCTAATCAACCAACGCCTGCGCGGCATCAATGTGTTTCGCGCGATTTATTTCATGCCTGTTGTGGTGTCGATTGTCGTCGTCTCGCTGCTGTGGAAACTGATTTATGACGGATCGTCGGGGCTTTTGAACAACATTTTGGGCGCGCTCAGTTTTGGGCTGATCCCACCCGTCGATTGGCTGGGCGACCCATCCACGGCGCTGGGCGCAATCATTGCCATGTCCATTTGGCAGGCGGTGGGCTTTCACATGGTGATCTGGCTGTCGGGGCTGCAAACCATCTCGCCCACGCTGTACGAGGCGGCGGCGATTGAGGGCGCGTCCAAATGGCAGGTGTTCCGTTTCATCACTTGGCCAGGCCTGCGCAACACTGCCGTGCTGATCCTGATCGTGATCACGATGCAAGCCTTTGGCCTGTTTGCGCAGATTGACGTGATGACAAACGGCGGGCCTTTGGACAGCACCCAAACCATCGTGTTCCAAGCAATTGATCGC